>AWOA01000047.1 GCA_000494225.1 Candidatus Calescibacterium nevadense OTU 1 | reverse complement strand
ATTTCCAAAACGGTTTTTATGTTTTCATTATATAGTACAGCCTTTTTCATTTTTGTTTGAGCCATAATTACTCATCTTTATTGTTTTTTTATTGTTTTTTGTCTTTTTCTTCTTTTTTTTTGAATTTTTTTCATTTGCCAGTTTTTATTTGTTTTTGTTTTGAGTTGTTTTTTTCTATATTTATTATTTTTATTTATTATCTACTTTTTTATTTTTTTTCTTCTTTTGGTTTGCTTTCTTGAGATTTACTTTCTTTTTGTTGAGGTTGTGGTTGAGTTTCTACAAATGGCCCCTGAATTGCATCTTTTAGAACTTTTATTTTTACATCTTTTGATATTTCAAGAATAATAGTTCTCGGTTGTATTTCTATTACTTTACCTACTATTCCACTTGAAAGGATAACTATTTCCCCTTTTTTAAGATTGTTTATGAACTCTCTTCTTTTTGATTCAGCTTTTGTTTGCGGTCTTATAACTATAAAATAGAATATCAGGAAGATAAATAATATTGGGAAAACTGATAGAAGGAAGTCCATGTTTTTCAATTTTGCTTTTTTATTTTGTTTTTATATTTTTACAACTTTCTATTTTTTGTTTGTTTATTTGTAGTTTTTTGTTTATTTATTTGTTTGTTTTGTTGTTTTGTCTTGTTATTTTTATAGTTGCCCTTGAGATAGTTTTTCTATGAGCTTTTCAATTCCCTCTGTTCTTATTACTGAGCTGAAAGGCGAGATATCCACAGCAAATTTTTCTCCTTTTCTTTCAACTTTTATAATGAAAAGTTGTTCGTACCCATGTTCTGAAATTAGAGTTTCAATTAAAATCTTATTCTTCCCTTCTAATATATCAAAAAATTTAACAAATATACCCTCTTCTATTTTGAATACCTTATGTTCTAAATCCTCTTTTTTATAGGCGAATTTTTCTATTTTTCTTTCAAGGAACATTTTTATTTTAGGTAGTTTTTCAATCTCAAAATTATAATATTTTTTGCTTTCGGGGGTGAGTAAATTTTTGGATTTTTCAAGTAAAACTGAATATATTTTTCGTCCTTGCAGAAGCCATTTCCTCATGTATTTTGTTGTTATTGAGAAATCTTTTCTTTCCTCTGTTTTTACCTTGAAAATTTCCTTTGCCTGTTCTATTGTGTAATCTACAAAATTTTTGCTATCTGTTAAGATTTCTATCTTACCTTCTGGTTTGAGTTTCTCATGAAGGAGTATTAACTTTTTTCTCGTTGTTATTCTTCTTTCTTCATGCTTTCTTTTAGGCCATGGGTCAGGGAAGTTTATGAATATTTTATCAATAGATGAATCAGGAAAGCAGAAATGTAGTCCCCAGAAACCGTCTTCTCTTATGCATAAGACATTTTTTAGATTTTCTTTTCTCACTCTTGATCTTAATTTTTCGATCCCTATTCCTGAAATTTCAAAACCTATGAACAAGCTTGATTTTTCTCTCTTTGCCATTTCTACTAAGAACTCACCGTTACCAAATCCTATCTCTACATATATTGTAGGATTTTCTATACCTACGATTTCGGATAGGTCTTTTATATAGATTGGTAGCTCACTTCTTTTGAAATCTATTTGATTGGTACTGGGAGGAATTTTGATTTTCATTTTGCGGGATTAGTTTTTAGGTTTAGCTTTTTTTGTTTATTTAATTTGTTCTTGTTTGATTATTTGTTCTATCCAATTTTTTATTGTTTCGTATTTTTGAGCTCCGACTAATATATATTTGCTGTTTGCTACAAGGGTTGGAACTCCGGTTATTCCATATTGATAAGCTCTTTCAAGGTCGGAAATTATCATATCAAATGTTTTTCTATCTATGAAGGCTTTGTACCATGAATCTATATCTATTCTTATATCTTTTGCACACTCTAAAAGGACATCAAATTCTACGATATTTTTACATTCCGTAAGATGAGCTTTTTGAACTCTATCAAACATATCCCAGTGAGCTTCTTGACCTCCGACAATTTCTGCCGCTTTACAAGCAAGAAGCCCCGGTAAAGAATATGGATAATCAAATTCTCTTTTTTCCATAAGTTCAGCATTTATTCTATGTTCATCGTCATTGAGATTTGCGGAACGCCAGTGGTTTAGTATCTCTTTTTTACCTTTTTCTTTTGAGCCGAAAATTTCAATTATTGATTCTGGAGTAGGAGCCAAAGCGAAACTCCTGTGAATTACTTCAACGGGATACTCTTTTGCAATTTTTCTTACTCTTGGAGATATAGCATAACACCATGCGCAGAGAACATCGTGAAAGAACTCTAATTTTATTTTTATTTTATGTTCTTGTTTTTCCTTTTCCACGATTTAATTTTAAATCTTTTTGATTTTGATTTTCTGTTTGTATGCTTTTCTTCTTTTTTCTTGTATCATGAATTTTTGATTAGTTTTTGATTTTCGATTTTGTTTATTTTGGTTTGTAATTGAATTTGTATTTTCTACACTTCTGCCTGTGACTTCTTCTTTTTTCAGTTCAATTTGTTTTAGTGATTGAAAATGTTCTTTTACTTTTTCTTTGAACTTTTCAAATTCTTCAAGGTACTTTTTAGCCATTTCTGCGAGTGATTGTCTCCAAAATTTTTCTCCTCTTGATATTGTATCCAGCTCCTCTTCCATTTTCGCTGTGAATTCAGGTGAGCATATCTTCGGGAAGTATTTTTCTAGTGTTTCGTCTTGGAATAATCCGTCTTCTGTGGGAATAAGTTTGCCGTTTTCCTCAAATATGTATCCTCTTGATTTCAACGTTTTTATTATTGTTGAATACGTTGAAGGTCTTCCTATACCTAATCTTTCAAGTTCTTTTATGAGTGAAGCTTCGGTGTAGAGTGGTGGTGGATTAGTGAATTCTTTTCTATAAGATATTTTTGGATAGTTCCTGTGTGGTGAAACTAAAATTTTGTTTTGAAGTTCAAAAGAAAGAAGGAAAGAGAATGTGTCTTCTCCTTCATATTCGTCTTCTTTTTCATCCTTCATCTCGTTGTTCCATATTTTAAGGAAACCTTCTTCTTTTAGTTTTTTAGCTTTGACTTTGAAGAAAAATTTGTCGGGTAGTTGTGGAGATTTGAAAGTAACTTCTACTGTATCAAATACTGCGTTTTTTGATTGAGAAGCTAAAAACCTGAAAGAAATTAGCATTAGTAGTTTATCGTAAGGAGATAGATTGGACTGCTTTATTGCTTTTGGTGATTTTATGTTATAGAATAGTTTTTCAAATACTTTGATTCCTTCTTCCGTTGGTCTTATAGCCTCATGCGCTTCCTGAGCATTAGCTACTTTTGTTTTCCATTTTCTCCCTGCATTCTCTACATCTTGAAAATATCTTGAAAGGAATTCCTTTGCTATTTTTTCTCCTTCTTCCGATAAGGAGACAGAATCTGTTCTGTGATATGTTATGAGACCCCTTTCAAAGAGTTCTTGTGCTAATCTCATCGTGAAATCGGAAGAAAAACCAAGTATGTTTTTTGAATCTTGAAGTAGGGATGAAGTAATATATGGTGGAAGGGGATATTTTGCCTCTTTTCCTCTTCTAAATGATGAAATTATCAATTCATTTACTCTTTCGCAAATTTCTCTTGCTTCTTGTTCTGAATGGAAGTGTTTTACTCTTGATTTATTTATTCCATTATCTTCGTAATTTTCGTATAAAAGAGCATTTACTTTACCAAAATCGGCGAATACGATAAAATAAGGTCTTCTTACAAAGTCTTTTACTTCTTTCCATCTTTTAGATATTAGGTGAAGTGCAGCTGATTGAACTCTGCCTGCGGACGAATTCTTTCTTATTGAAAAAAAAACAGGGGATAATGTGTATCCTACGATCCTATCTATTAATCTCCTTGTTATTTGAGCAGATACGAGGTTCATATCTATTTTTCTTGGAGAATTCAGAGCAGAAAGAACCGCTTTTTTTGTTATCTCATGAAATACAGCTCTCTTTGCATCTTTTATACCTAAAATTGAAGCTACATGCCATGCTATCGCTTCTCCCTCTCTATCAGGGTCTGTTGCTATTATAATCTCGCTCGAATTTTTTGCTTCTTTTTTCAAGAAATTTACAACTTTCCACTTCATTATCTCCCAATTTATCTTTAATTCCCCAGATATTACATCTTTGAGTGAAAATCCCATGTGTTTTTGCGGTAGATCTCTTATATGCCCAAATGTGGCGAGTACTCTATAATCTTTGCCCAGTATTGACGATATTTTTCTGCTTTTTGTCGGAGATTCAACTATTAATATCTTTTTTCCGTTGTTTGATGGCGAATTTTTTATGTGGATTCTTTCTCCCATCTTTTCAGCTCTTTTCCTATTTCTTTTTTTTATTATTTTTTATATTATTTTATAATATTGTAATTGTATATAATAAATATATTTAATATTAATATCATACATCTTTGATATTTATTAGTAATTTTATTTTGTCTTAATCGTATTATTTGATAATTTTAAAAATTAAAAACGCTTTACTATGTGCTTTTAGTTGATCTATTAACATTCCATAAGTAAATTTCTTTTTATCAATAGGGAGTAACCAGAATTCCAAACTTTTCGTCCAGATATCTTAGTTGAAGCTGTCGATGAAATAGTCCAGTTTAAAACACAAACCTCAACAAAATGAAACTTTACCCTGCATAATGTTCCACTATTGCTGTGCAATAGGAGAAAGATACAAAAAATAAGCCACTCAAATAGTTTTATTTGTATGTAAAGTTAATTTGTTGGTAAAGTTAATTCTCATCCGTCAGATTTCAGAAATCCTAACTTTACTGGGAACTTTATCAAGGAAATTTAAAAACAAACCAGAAATAATAAAAAAGGTCAAAAAAAGGATTGTGAAGAACTAAATTCTCTTTGCAGGTTGGTACAGGAAAGCTTTCTTTTACAGTTGGGGAAAGTATAAATGTTAGCGGAGTTTCCTTATTTTTTGTCTGAACATGTAATAGTAGATGAGCCATTATTCCATATAGGTGATATTTTATTGTGAAGTTTTTATTTTGAAGTTCTGATTTTTGGCTTCCAATTTTTATTTTGAGTCGGAAAAGAGAAAATTTCTTATTGAAAGGAAAATTCATTATTATCAATAAAGATTTATGCCTACTGTTACTGGAACAGATGATGTTTTTGGTGAAGTTGCGGAAAAGTTTGAGTTTTTAGAAAATTTTGCGAGAGGGTATTTTAAAAGGCTTGGATTCGAGGAAGTAAGGACTCCTATAATTGAATATTCTTGGGTTTTTAGAAAAACTCTTGGAGATTCATCTGAAATTGTTATGCATCAGATGTATTCTTTTGAAGATAAAGATGGTAAAGAAGTTGTCTTGCGTCCGGAAGGTACAGCTGCTGCTGTTAGGTTTTATATTGAAAAGATTCAGTCAGCTAAACCAAGAGCCAAACTTTTTTATATTGGACCTATGTTCAGAAGAGAAAGACCTCAAAAAGGTAGATATAGGCAGTTTCATCAGATAGGATGTGAGATGTTCGGATTTGATTCGCCAGAAAGCGATGCTTACATTATCTTTATTTTGAGTGAATTTTTTAGGAATATAGGGGTTCAACATAAAATTGAAGTGAATTCGGTCGGTTGTCCTACATGCCGGCCGAGATATTCTTCTGCCTTGAAAGAATTTTTTGAGGCAAAAACTCTTTGCGAGGATTGCCAGAAAAGAAAAGAAAGAAATCCCCTGAGAATTCTTGATTGCAAGAAAGATATAGAGGTTGTGAAAGACGCTCCAAATATTTTAGATTTTCTTTGTCAAAAATGTAAGAGTCATTTTGAGTTAGTTCTAAATAATCTAAAAAACTTTGGAGTTAAATTTGAAATTAATCCGAAAATAGTCAGAGGACTTGATTACTATACAGGAACTGTTTTTGAAGTTTTTTCTACAAAATTCTCTAATGCAATAGCTGCTGGCGGAAGATATGATTTGCTCGTTGAGTTCATGGGGGGACATCCAACACCGGCGTTAGGTTTTGCCATAGGTGTTGAGAGAACCGTAGATTTGTTAGAATTATCGTCGGAAAGAAATCGTTTAGGACTTTTTATCTGCTATACCTCGGAGGGTAAACAAAAAGCTTTTGATTTTTTTACAAGAGTTGTGGTGTCCTTGAATTTAATTTCTGCAGGAAAGGGAGGTACTTCGCATGTTGGTGAGATTAGAGAGCATATAGTAAAAAGGTTTGATATAAGCGTTGAGGGAACAAAAAGCTTGAAATCTCAGGTAAGATATGCTGATTCACAAAATTTTAGATTCATAGCTATAATCGGGAAAAACGAGATTGAAAAAGGAGTAATTACTTTTCGCGACCTTCAGAATTCATATCAGTTTGAGATGAAAGAAGATGAACTGCTTTTTTAAACAGTTCATAAATATAAAATGTTCCTGTTATCAGTACTATCTCTCCACTTTTTGATATATCAGCACATATAAACGGTGCTTCTTCATAAGGAATGATTTTTATTTTCGGGGCTATTTTTTCTTTCTCTGCAAAGTCCTTTATTTTTTCTGCCTCTTCCCACCTTTCATCTGGAAATTTTGTGATGATAAGTTCTTCTATTTTAGGAGATAGTACTTTCAAAAACTCTCTCCATTTTTTGTCTTTTCTGAAAGACACCAAAACCTTAATTTTTCTATCTTTAATACTATCATCAATAGCTTGATAAATTGCTTTTGCCGAAATCGGGTTGTGTCCGCCATCGTATATTATGTTCTCGAAGCTTTCAAATCTGCCTTTTATATGTTTCAAATCAAAGTCAAATTTTCCTATATATTTACCAAAAAACCTTTGTAAAATGAAGAACGAGGAAAAAGAAGAAAGGACAGCGTTTTCTAAAAAGGGCTTTATACCAAAAAAATTAATCTCAATACCGTCTTTGCATTTGTTTTCCTCAAAAGCTAAAAGTTCGATCTTGTACCAAAAATTTTCCTTTTCTTCATTTTTTATTTNCCACCAGAAATCATTTATTATTTCCCCCTTTGAGACCTGATGTATAACTTCATATTGGAGCTCTCCTTTTCTATGGATTGTAATTCTTGTTGATTCTGGTGGGACACACAAAGCTTTTTCGTAAGCTATGCTTTTTAGATCATTACCTAATACATCCTCGTGGTCTTTATCTATTCTTGATATTACACCTATTTTTGATTTTGCGCAGGCTACTGCATCAAGTCTTCCCCCGAGACCTATCTCACAAGATGCAAAATCTACTTTATTTTCTGCAAAAAATAAAAAAGCCATTACCGTTGAATGTTCAAAGTATGTGAGTTCTACTCCTTTTTTTATTTCAGCTTTCCAGACCTCATTTGAAAAGTGGGATATCTCCTCTTCTGATATTTCCTGTGATTTTCTGTCTTTTACGAGCTTTATTCTTTCTGAAAATCTTTCAAGATGAGGGGATGTATAAAGCCCTATTTTCCCGAACCGGGAAAGTTCAAATGCTATTTCAGTTGTAACTTGACCTTTGCCTACGGTTCCNGCTATGGTGACTGATTCAAATTTTTTCTGNGGGTTCCCGAAATATTCCAATATTTTTTCTATTCTTTCTAATCCTAATGCTATTTTGCTTTCTTTCTTTGAAAATAGGGGAATGTTGTTAATTTTTTGGATTGCTATTCTTTTTTCCATTTATTTGGAATCTATTTCTTATTTGGAATCTATTTCCTTGTGATTTTAGTCTTTCCATGATTCTGCGAGTTTTTCCTTGAGCGTTGCGGGCTTGAAAGGTTTTACTATGTAATTTGTGACCCCTTCTTGTATTGCCGCTAACACCTTTTCTTTTTCGGCTTCTGCTGTCACCATAATTACTGGTGTATCTTTGTATGCGGGAATTTTCCTTATCTCCCTTAAAACATCAATCCCCTGCATAACTGGCATGTTCCAATCAAGGAATACGAGGTCAAATTTTTCTGCTTTAAGTTTTTCTATTGCTTGCATTCCGTTTTCCGCATCTTTTACATTAGAATAGCCAAGTTTTGCTAGTATATCTTTTATTATGTTTCTTATCATTGCATGGTCATCTACTACAAGTATTTTTATCTCTTTTGGAGGCATTCCCATATTTAATATAAATTTTATAAAAATCTTTCAGAATTCAGAACAATTCAGAAATTCCTGGGTCATTTCTTTTTTCCCTTTTCAAATTTTATATTTTTTTTCTTTTATTCTCCATTTTATTTTTGTTTATTTTTATCTTTTATTAATTTTTAGATAGTTTTATTTGCTGTTACTAATGCTTATAGGCATTTTGTTTTTGTGATTTTTTAACATTATTTTTTGAATCCTTTAATCTTTTATAAGCAATGTTAAAAAAAATGGTAATTTTTTAGGAAATATGGAAAATTTATAGTAAATTATAATTTAGAAAAGATATTAAAAGCTACTTTTTGAGAAGATTAACTAACTATGGAATCAAGGGGGAAAAAGGAAATTTTAAGTGCAGAATTAAGGGAAGAAGGGCATCCTTTTAATCCTTTATTATATGAAAACGAAGCNGAAAGTAAGATAATAGTTCTTTTAGATAAAATAGGTAAAATGATTAACGCTGAAATATGGAAGAGGATAAAGGGATATAACATAAGTTTAACTCAGGCTCAAATTATAACACATCTCCTTTTTGCTCCTAGTGATAAAAAAAATATAAGCTTTATAGCGGATAGTATTGGTGTATCAAAACCTACAATTTCTCGTGCGGTTGACAATCTCATAGATAAGGGAATAATTGAAAAATACATAAATCCAGATAACAGGAGATCGCATATTTTGAACCTAACTCAGAAAGGAGTTCAGATAGCTTTGAATATTTTTGAATTTTCGTCTCAGATGAGAGATTCTATTTTAGGTGCACGCATTGAAGAAAAAAGGAATTTTCTAAATTCTCTCTTCTGGTTCCTTTCGAGAGTGGTTGAAGCAAAAGTTTTTAGACCAATATCATCTTGTATATTCTGTAAGAATATGGTGAAAGATGAAGAAAATATATGGTGTGAAAAGCTCAATCTTTTCCTTACATTTGAAACTATAAAGATAGATTGTCCTTATTTCCAGAGTAAGCTTATGTCAGATAAAGCAAATTCGAGAAGAAAGAGGAAGCGGTAATTTTTACTGATAAACAGATTTTTTTTACTTTTTGTCTCTCAACTTATAGAAATAGGTGTAAGATATTGTTTTGGCAATGATTTTTGCCGCTGACACTTCAGAGTGAAAGCTCTTACCATCTTCATCTGGGCACATTTCTACAAAGTCAGCCCCACATATATTACCCCTGAAATTGCTTATTATAAATTTTAAGATATAAGTTGCTTCTCTAAAAGAAAAACCAGGCGGCTCCGGAGTGCTCAGGTGAGGTATAGATGATGGATCAATAAAATCATAATCAAAGCTCAAGTAAATGAGTTCTGATTTTTTACTTAAACTTTCGATCTTTTCTTTTAATTTTTCTATCGAAGGTGTAAAGGGATTTTTATCGAAAAAATCCTCAAAGAAGATGAACTTATTTTCAACTCGTAATTTTTCTATTTCCTCTAATTCTTTCGGAGATATGTTTCTTACTCCTATGCATATAAAATCTTCAAGATATGGTATAGAAAGATATAATGCACAGGCGTGAGATAATTTATTACCTTCAAATTCTCTAAACATATCCGCATGAGCGTCAAAAAATATTGCTGAAATTTTCCCATAAAATGATTTTATGCCTTTTAATATCCTGTAAGTTATAAAATGTTCCCCACCTATGGTTATTGGTATTTTGCCTTTGGATACAATATATCTTATCTTTTCTTCAAGTTCATCTAAATTGTTTACTGCTTCTGTTGTGTGTATGCCGCAGTGGGTGAAATTAATTTTTAATTCAGTGTCTATATCCTCTATTTGCCATGAAGCATGAATTATTTTTTCAGGCGCTTTTTCAGCTCCTTTCCTCCCAACAGATGTACCTCCTATCTTTGCTGGTATTATTACAAAATTAGACTTATCAAGTTCTGAATTTATATCAAGAAAGCTTTCTATCACGGCAATTTATTTTAGGATTTCATTTTAATCTAACTTGTTAATTCAGAAAACGAATACAGCAGCAGAAACTACTGTTACCCATTCGTTATTTTTTTTGCATTCCGCATCTACTGATATATAAGATGTTCTTATTTTATGTCCGTTTAGATTGAGAAATTCCTTTGCTTTAATTATGTCTTCATCCACATCATATTCATATCCTAATATCGTAGCTAACATATAAGCCGCTATTCTTTCTGCTCTTTTACCAGCCTCTTCTTTTGTCATACCGAACGCGTGAAATTCTGAAAGGTAGCCATGGAGGGTTTCATCTTCTGGTATAGCGAGACCTACGGATGCTGTTACTATTCTTCCTTTCTCGCATGCTGAGTTTTTCGAAAGGACACAAAATACTATTTGCCCTGATTTTAATTCTTTTAGCCCATCTTCAACTGATACTAACTTTGCTCCGGGAGGTATTATTGAAGAGACATTTACGAGATTAAACTGTCCTATTTTTGCATCTCGTAAAGCCAGCTCAAAGGAAGCTAATTCTTCCTTGTGATATCCTACGCCTTTTGTTAAAAAGAACTTTCTTGGGACTAAACCAGTTTGCATGTTCCACTTTTCCACTGCCTTTTCCTCCCTTCTTTTACTTTTCTTTTACTTTCATTCTTTTTTTTATTTTTTTTTCACTATTTTTTATATTTTGCCTTTCGTCNTCCCTTCCCTANTTTATTTTTTCTTTTCTCTTTATGAAGGCAGGGAAGGAATGAGTAATTATTAGCAATCTTATTTTATATTTGAAAAATAATCTTGTTAATTTTCAATTTTTTAAGGATGGATTTGTAAGTTTTTCACCTTGAAAAAACAGATTTTTTTCCCTCTTTATTTTGTTTTCGGTAATTGTTTCAAAAATTGTATCATTTAACTTTAAATTTGAAAAATTAAATTTAGTATGGGGGAAAGGATTTTAAATAGGTTTTTATTTATTATTTTTGGTTTGTTATTTTTTATTTTATCTTTTCCTTTTTCTGGTTTTCATCTTTCGTTTGCTCAGCAGCAAAAGCGAAATCTGAAAATAGCTTATGTTGATATATCAAAGGTTATCCAAGAAGCTGAAGCCGCTCAGGAAGCGAAAAGGAAGCTGCAAGGAGAGTATGAAAGAAAGCAGNCAGAACTAAAAAGAATGCAGGACGAAATACTCAAAATCCAGGATGATTTTATGAATAAAGTAAAGTTTATGAGTCAGCAGGAAGCAGATAAAAAGAGGGCNGAAATAGAAGCTAAACAGAACGAGTTTATGCAAAAATTAAGACAAGCTGAACTTGAGATTCAAAATCTTGACGCTAAACTCACCCAGGGTGTAATAGAAGATATAAGGAAAATAGNAGAAAAGATTGCCCAAAAAGATGGATACGATATAGTTTTGGAAAAAAATCAAATAATTTATGTTAAAGACGCGGACGATATAACTTTCAGAATAATAGATGAATACAATAAATCTTGGAGAAAAGAAAAAGAAAAGAGAGAAAGGAAATAAATTTTTGATAAGTATAATCACTAAAATTGGTATTATCAAATAATGGAAAAATCTTTTAGTTTAAAATATATAGCAGATTTCCTATACGGTGAGCTCATAGGCGATCCCAATGAGAGGGTTTTTTCCCCAAAAAATATAGAGGAAGCCAGAGAGGGAGATATTTCCTTTTTGGTAAATCCAAAATATGAAAAATTCCTTGAAAAAACATCCGCAACTTGTCTTGTGGTAGAGAAGGGTTTTTTTCTGAAAAAAAAAGATAAGATAGAATCCGGGAAGATAAAAACAAAAAACTTCATAGAGGTTGAAAATCCTTACATTTCTATGATAAAACTTTTATCTCTGTGGGAGTATAAATCTTCTTTCCCGGAAGGTGCAGAAAATTTATCTTTTATTTCAAAATCAGCCAAAATAGGAAACGGTTGCCTTGTTTTCCCCTTCTGCTATGTTGGCGATAGTGTTGAGATAGGCGAAAATTCTATTTTGTTCCCCGGTGTTTTTATAGGAGATAAATCTAAAATAGGAAAGGGAGTTGTTATTTTTCCAGGCGCTGTTATATATCCGTTTTCAGAAATAGGAGATAGTTCAATAATTCATGCAGGAGCGGTAATAGGAGCTGACGGGTTTGGATATATTTCCTATTTTGGAGATATACTGAAAGTACCACAAGTTGGTAAAGTGAAGATAGGAAGTAGAGTTGAAATTGGAGCTAACTCATGTGTAGATAGGGCTACTATGGGGCAGACAGAAATTGGAGATGATGTCAAAATAGACAACCTTGTCCAAATAGCTCATAATGTCAAAATAGGGAAGGGAACAAGGATAGCAGCTCTATGTGGTATAGCTGGTAGTTCTAAGATAGGAGAGTATTGTGTCTTTGGAGGTCAGGTAGGGGTTGTGGATCATGTGAATATAGGGGATTTTTCCATAGTTGCTGCAAGAGCCGCGATTATTTCTGATGTGGAAGGCGGTAAAGTAATAATGGGGGAACCTGCTATGGATAGNGCAAAATTTCTAAAAATTCACACCTTGTATCTTAAACTCCCGGAAATCTATGAGAAAATCAAAAAACTTGAGTTAGAAATTCAAGAGCTGAAAAATAAAGAGAAAAAATAGATTTGTCTCCGAGAGTAAAAATTAAAACACAGAAAAATAAAAAAGTGGGTAGGGTAGGGTAAAAAGTGTAAAAAATTAATTTTTAATTTATTGCTTTGGTGCTTCTTCTTTCTTTTCCTCTTTTTCTTGTTCTTTTTTCTTTTGTTCTTTCTTTGATTTTTCTTCTTTTTTTTGCTCATCTTGCTTTTGCTGTTCCTGCTGTGGCTGATCTGTGTGTTGACCAGCCTCGTGAGCAAAAACAAGGTTGCTCGATACACCTATGAAGCTAACTAATGTAATTAAAGAAAGTATTTTTTTTACCATGTTTTTTTTACCTCCTTTTTTGTTTTTTTGTTGATATTTTTGTGAAAAAAAAGAAAGACCTTAGTTAGCCCTACCCATGGTATTAGAATAATAAAATAATATGGAAAAATTTATTTTGGTTTTATTTTTTAATTTTTCCCCATTTTCTTTTTCTTCTTTCTTTTTTTCTTTCTTTTTGGGCATTTTTTGATCTTCGTAGATATTTGGGATTGAGAATTTGAAATTAAAGATATTTTTGTTTTTTCTGCTTTCTGATTTTGTTTATGTGAGTACGGTAGGAAGTTCATTTTTTTTGTATAATATTATTTGTAATATTTCAGATAATTTCATACTTTTGAGGCGAAGCGTAAAATTTGTTATAAATTATAATCATAAAAAGGAGGTCTGAATATTATGGGTAATGGTAGTAATAAGGTAGCATATATAGTTGACGCGGTAAGAACACCTATGGGGCGTTTTCAGGGGTCTCTTGCTAAATTCAAAGCATCTGAACTTGGTGCAAAAGTTATTTCTGCTCTTTTAAAGAGAAATAATTTGCAAGGCGAAGAAGTAGAAGAGGTTATTATGGGAAATGTTTTGCAGGCCGGNGTTGGGCAGGGACCCGCAAGGCAGGCTGCGATACTGGGAGGTGTTTCTCCTTATACTCCTGCTGAGACNATAAATAAGGTTTGCGGTTCTGCTCTCAGGGCAGTTATTCACGGTGCCGAAGAAATTTTACTTTCCAGAGCAAATATAGTTATTGCAGGTGGTATGGAATCTATGTCAAATGCTCCATTTCTTATTCCGGCCGATGCAAGGAGAGGTTGGAAGTTTGGGAATATTTCAGTTCAAGACCATATGATTTATGATGGATTGTGGTGTGCTTTTGAAAATAGACACATGGGAGAACTTGCAGAATACACGGCTGAGAAAGCAGGAATAAAAAGGGAAGAACAAGATAAATTTGCATACGAAAGTCATATGAAAGCTGTAAGGGCNTCTATTGAGGGGTTTTTCAGGAACGAAATAGTCCCAATTGAGTTGGGAGACGGACAAATTCTTGACCGTGATGAAACCCCAAGACAGGATTCGTCTTTGGAGAAGTTAGCAAAGCTAAAACCTGCGTTCAAAAAAGATGGAACAGTAACAGCTGGAAATGCTTCTTCTCTTAATGATGGGGCCTCTGCAGTTTTACTAATGTCTGATAGAGAAGTTGAGAAGAGAGGAATAAAACCTCTCGCAAAGATTGCTGATTGGGCATTTGCTGCTGTACCACCGAGGGAAATCTTTTTTGCTCCTATTTTCTCAACTAAAAAGCTTCTTGAAAAACTTAACATGAAGATATCCGATATAGATCTCATAGAAATAAATGAAGCTTTTGCTTCTCAAACTCTTGCAGATGGCAAGGAATTGGGATTTGACTGGTCTTGTGTTAATATAAATGGTGGAGCGATAGCTCTCGGTCATCCAATAGGGGCATCAGGTGCGAGGATTCTTACCACTTTGGTTTGGAATATGAAAAGATTGAATGCAAAAAGAGGTCTTGCTACAATATGTATAGGAGGAGGTATGGGAATATCGCTTTTGGTTGAGCTTGTACAATAAAAAATTTCAAAAATGTCCTGGTTATGGGAGATATATTATGTTTAACTTAAAAAATCTTGCATATTTTATAAATGAATTACTACAATTTATTCAAGGTAGAAATTGATTGTTTCTTCTTTTTTTTTATCTGGTAGGGAAAGAAAGTAAATATGGCTATTAGGAAAAGGTATATAGGAAGGATAAGGGTTGTTGATACACCTCGGGATGTTTTTGTAGAATCTGTTGCGTTGTCTAAATTTGAAAGAAGGCAAGGAAAAAGCATATTAGATGACTTACATGAACTAATTTTCTCTTCACTTCAAGGATTGAAGCTCTCTATTGACGATATAGATTCATTTGTTGTAGCAAATTCTATGGGGGGACTTTTTGGTATCCCCGAGTTTATGAGGTATGTTGTTCCNTCAGTTGTTGGGAATCATAAGGCTTTCTTTGAGGTAAATTGTGAGGAAGCAGGTGGTCTTTGTGCTGTTGTAAAGGCATACGACCTTATAAAATCTGGACTAGCAAATAGAGTTTGTGTCTTAGCAGCTAATAAGATGAACCTTGAAGATATTGANGAGATTGCAAATATAGTATTTATGGATATTTTGCAATCTCTACAGGAATTTATAAGGAGGCATATTCATGAAGGAAAATTGAAGCAGAAAGATTTACAGCAAATCTTTTCCATAGCTTACGAAAAGGCAAAAAAAAATCCCTTTGTGAAAGCTGAGCTACCAAAGAAGATAGATTATTTTGAGTCCGTTCCAAGATTTAACGATGGAGCAGGGGTGGTAATCATTTCTTCCGGTGATGTTGCAAAGAGTAAGATAATAAAGATAGCTTTGGCAGAAGAAAGAACAGAGCTATTAGAAACTGACTCCAACGATAATGATGATGAGATAAAAGTTGTTTCTTCTCTTGCGAGATCTGTTTGTGAAAAGTTGAAAATTTCTTCGTTAGAAGAGTATATATCTATTTTTGAGGTGTATGACTTCAATCCTCTTATTGGAGAAGTAGTTGCAGAATCTCTTGGTCTTTCAGGAGGTTACTTTATAGATGGGAAGTCTAAAAATAAAATTGATTTTAATCCATCGGGGGGTGTTTTCTTTGAAAATTCTCCACCGGTATCCTCGCTTTCAAGGTTAGCTCATTCTTTCTTTTCGCTTAAAAATAGGAAAGATGCAAAAAGAGCTTTGAGCCTTGCTTTATCTTTAAGAACTTTGTCACATGCATCCTTAGTTATTCTTGAAAAATTGAAGTGAATATTGAATTTACAAAAATTGAAATTAACAATGGGGGGTAAGGGAAAAATGAAGCGAGTTTCAAAATCATTATCACAAAAGGAAAAAAAGATCATAGTTAGTTATCAAAAAGACATTACTCAAATTGAAGAGAGATTTTATGATGAGCTGAANAAAGAAAAAATAAAAGCCGCAAGGTGTAGGAAGTGTAAAAAATTAATTTTTCCGCCTCCACAGTATTGCCCTTGGTGTTCGCAAAAAATTTCTCCTTCTGATCTTGTAGATGTGGGTAATTCGGGTAAAGTAATTTCGCAAGCAATAGTTCATTACTTACNTTCTGAAGATTTCCCGCTATCTGTCCCTTTTTCTATGCTTGCTATTAGAGTGGGAAAATCTGATTCTGTCTTTATACTTCCTACGCAGAGAACAGATGTGTATTTAGGAGACAGAGTTAGAATTTTTCTTAGAAGGCAGAAGGAAAGGAAAGGAAATATTTTTGATATAGATATTGAGAAATTATGAATTCTAAAACCCAGATGAAACTAATTTTTCTTCCGTAAGTGGAAACAAAAAAATAATAAAAAAAGGACTACGGAAAAAATAAAAGATAAAATAATAAAACCTATGAAGGTTTCTTTGAATTGGTTGTGTGATTTTGTAGATATAAAAGATTTATCTCCGGATTTTCTTGCGGAAAAGCTTATTTTAAGAGGTATAGAAGTTGAATCTTGGTTTGAGGTTGGTAAATTTGCGGAACAGTACAAGATTGTTGAAGTTGTGGACATAAGGCGAGTTGAGGGTGTGAGACTTCCTGTCTGTACTATATACGATGGTCAATCAAAATATCAAGTTGTATCTGGTGCTCCGAATATCAAGAAAGGAAAATTTGTATATGCTCCTCCNGGGAGCAAAGTTGTAAAAAATGGTGATGTTGTAGAGTTAGGTATAAAAAAAATAAAGAATGTAGAATCTTTTGGGATGCTATTGTCTCCTGTTGAAATAGGATTTCCGGGAGGAGAGGAAGATAAGCTCATGGAAGTTGATGAAAGTGTGGAAGTTGGTGAGAATTTCGCAAAAGTTTTTGGGCTTCCTGACATTGTTTTTGATCTTTCAATAACTCCACAAAGAGGCGATCTTCTCTCTATCTTTGGAGTTGCAACAGAAGTTTCAGCTATTTTCAAAAGAGAAATGAGAAAAATTTTTCCTGAAGATCTATTTTATGACATTCGTCAGGCTTTGAGTTTTTTTGAAAATGAATTTAAAGGAATCCCAAGAAAAGGTTTTCAGTTGAAGGTTGAAAATGAAAGGTGTCCATTATATATCGGCATTTTATTTTCAGGTGTTCTGAAAAGTAGGATCTCTCCACCCAAAATAGTTTCCCGCCTTTATATTTGTGGTGCTCGNCCCCTGAATCCAATAGTGGATATAACTAACTACATTATGTTCGAATTTGGACAACCTACTCATGCTTTTGATTTTGATAAGATAAAAGATGGTATTGTTGTGAGATTAGCAGAAGATGGGGAGAATTTACTATGTCTTGATGGAAAGGAAAGAACTCTCTCACAAGATGATTTGATTATTGCAGATTTTGAAAAACCAATAGCAATAGCAGGTGCTGTTGGAGGTGAAAATACAGCAATTGATGATGAAACTAAAAGTGTTCTTTTAGAAAGTGCTTTCTTTTTGCCTTCTTCTGTGAGAAGAACTTCAAAACGACACAACATAGAGACAGAATCAGCTTACCGTTTTGCAAGAAGAGTTCCTCCTCCTTTTGTTTTGTTAGCTCCTTTGAAAATAAAAGAATTATTTCAAAATTTAGGATTATATCCACAAGGNTTTGATTTCTTTGCAAATCTTGATTATTTTGAGCAAAGGAAAATTGAGTTTGATATAAATTTTGTGAATGATTATACTGGAACAAATTTGAAAGAAGATCAAATNATTGAAGCTGTGAAATCGCTTGGGATAAAAGTAGAAGGAAAGGTAGGAACGAAAATTTTTTGTATTCCTCCAATTTCTCGTGGAGATTTAAAGATAAAGGAAGATATAGTCGAAGAAGTTCTGAGATTTCACGGATACGAAATTGTTCCTTCATCTTATCCATATATTCCCTCATTTTTTGTTGAGAGTTTTGATGGTGTAAAAAGAAGGATTTTGAAGGAGAGAGTTAAAGATTTTTTGGTATCTGTTGGTTTTTCGGAGGTTAAAACTTATCCCTTTTCACAGAGAGGGCATTTAAAAATGAGAAATCCGATAGATAAAAATTTACCTTATCTTTCTTCAAATCTTAGAGAGAAAATATTAGATGTAATTCTGAGCAACTTAAAGAAAGGTTGGGAGAACGTGAGAGTTTTTGAAATAGATAAGGTGTTTCCGGGAGCAGAAAAGGAATCCTTGTGTTTTGGAGCAACTGGAAAAGCTTATCCTGAACTATGGAATTCGGAAAAAAGAAAAATAGACATATTTGATATAAAGGGGATAGTGGAGACTTTATTTCGAGATAATGTTTCTTTTTTGCCGAAAAAATCAGATGACATCCTATCTTATTCGTTTTCAATATTACATAAAGAAAAGGAAGTTGGGATTATTGGAGCGTTTTTAGAGAAAAAATTAGGGTATGAAATTTTTATTTGCGAGATTGATTTTGATTCTTTTAGTTATGAAGACTTTTTTGATCTGAAAACAGGTAGTTTTTATTCCGATCTACCTCTACTTCAAAGGGATTTATCTTTTTTTGTACCGGAAGGTATGATGTGGGCTGATATAAAGCAAGCTTTTTTTGTTGAAAATGTGATTGACGCTTTTGTATTTGATGTATGGCAGGAGGGAAAGAAGAAAAGCTATGCTGTAAGATTCATCATAAGGCAACCTAAACTTCTAAATTCTGATGAGGTAAATATTATAATTGAAAAGATAATTTCTAATTTGGAAAAGCTTGGTGCTGAGGTAAGGGCTGCAAAATGAAAAAGAACTTTCAGGTGAAAACTAACCTTTCAAAAAACACAAAAATTTTTGCAAAGGAATAAATTAAATTTTAGAATATATGAAGCAAAGTATAGCTATAACGGGAATAAAAGAATTTTTGGGAGCCAATCTTCTTATAAGGTTACAGAACATGCCAGATATAAAACTTACTCTAATAGAAAAGTTTAGACCAAGTTTTGTAAATGATAATGTTGCTTTTTATAGGATAGATTTGACTAATCCGCGTGCAGATGTTAAGATTTATGAAGCTCTTGAGAGGGAAAATGTAGATACATTTATTCATCTTGGATTTTTTGAAAGTCATGTCCCTTTTAATTACGCGTATGCTCATGAGGTCCAAGTTATAGGAACATGGCATATTCTGAATGCATGTGCCAAGAAAAAGATAAGGAAATTTATTTTATCTTCAACAACAGAAGTATATGGAGCTGATCCTATGAATCCAAATCTAATAAAAGAAGATGCCATTTTACGTATAAGACCTGATTACAAATATATCAAAGATAGGGTTGAAGCAGAGGAGTTGGTTAAAAAATTTGCAAAGAAAAATCCTAATACAAAAGTTTTCATTTTAAGAAAGTGTCCAGCTCTTGGAGATAAGGTCAAAAACTTCATGACCTGGTATCTTTCAGGAGCTATTATATGTTCTGTTTTAGGATTTGACCCTATGATGCAATTTATACATCAAGAGGATTTGATTGATTCTCACTTTAAAGTCGCTCTTTTAGATGAGGCCCCAGGGGGAATATATAATATAGCTGGTAGAGGAGCTTTNCCACTTTCCTACATAACAAGACTTATGGGAAAAATAAATATTCCACTTATTTATTCTTTTGCCTATTTATTATTCTATGTTTTGCGAGCGTTTCGTATTGCTCCTTTTCCTCCCCAACATATAGATTATATAAGATTTACATTTGTTGCCGATGGAACAAAAGCAAAAGAAAACCTGGGATTTATACCTAAATACTCAACGAAAGAGGTGGTAGAAGAATTCGCAGGTTATGTGAAACTCAAAAGAGCAAGAATAAAACACGATTAATTGTGTTTTTGAGTTAATATTGATTCTACTGTTTCAAATATTTTTTCAATTTTTTCTTTTTCTAATTTCCTTGAACCAGATAACATGCATCCACAAATCCCTTTTTCCTCGTTTATTTTTTCTGCATTTTTGTTTAGCTTTCTCAAAATTGGGTATATAGCATAGGCAGAGTAAGATAATGGACCAAAATTTCTATTTTTCATAAGCTTGAAAACTGCTTCTTGTCCCCAGAATAATCCATCATCATCTAAAAGATATAGAGCAAATGGGAATTTTTCTCCACCGAATATATCTGAAAGTATCTGATAACTTTCTTGTATTGGAAAAGTTATTATACCAAGCTTTCGGAAAAATTCCGCTGATTTTTTGCAAAAGTTACAACTTGAATCATATATGATGATCTCTTTTCTTCTGTTTTTCATATCCTGTTGCAGTAATAATTACAATTATAAGTAAGATTAAAGGGAGTGGCAGTTATTCAAAAAGAGATAGAGCTTGAAGGGACAAGCGACAAAAAAGTAATAGCTTTGTTTGATAGTGGTTCGGCTTATTATTGTATAATGCCCAAGTTAGCACAGGAGTTGGAATTGATATTATCTTTGCCACAACCTCTGGAATTTGAAACAGCAAAAAACATTGAGAAAGTTACGGCAAAGGGTTATGTAAGACTTTTATACTTGGAGGATTTAGGTTTTCAGATGAATTTATGGTGGTAGAGGATTTATCTGAACCGGTAATTGTTGGGGTAAAAACATTGCAAAATTGTAGGATGAAAATTAGCGCTTAAAAACTACACATTAATTATTGAACCAAGAAAAATAAAATTGAGGATTATATAAATTGAGAGAGGCTTATGTAAATTGCATAAGGAAGTATTTGAGATTTTCTAAAATTTTTCTTATAGTTATTGATGTTATAACAGAAAGAGCGGGGACAATTGTCCAGAACAATATTATTGTTATTATGAATTTATTTTCTATTGCTTTTTTACCTTTGCGAGCGAACTCTATTCCTACCATACCTGATGTTATGGTTTGATTTACTGAAACTGGTATTCCCAAAATTGATGCGATAATTAAGAAAGTTCCCTCAACAAATTGTAAAAATGCGGCTCGTAAAATTCCAAGATTTGTTATTTTTGTCCCCACAGTTTTCATTATGTTTTTTGAAAATATCAATCCACCTAATGCCATAAATAATCCGGCGAAAAATAGACTTTCCTTTATTCCAGTTATTTTGTAAGCCGATACTATTCCGAAAGAGTTTGCCGCATTGTTCGTCCCTGCGGAAAATGAGAAATATACCCCCATAGCTACTGTGAAGGTTTTTAGCGTAAAAACTATCTTGGTGTTCTCTCTTATTTTTGAAAGAAGATCTACAATTTTCAGATAAATTAACCGCTCAAATATGTAAGCTATCACAAAAATAACAAAAGGTGTTGCTACCCACCATAGAGCTATTTGAAGAAATTTTTCTGTATTCAAGGTTTTCTCGTATATACCAATTCCTNCAACAGATAAAACTACGATTTCAGTTGTTGATATAGGAACGTGAAAAGAGTTTGCCAATATTAAAAATAAAATTGAGTTTATGTAAAAGGTGAAGGAGTTTATTTTTGAGACGAATGTCCCCTCATATACTATACCTTTTGATATTGTTTTGAGAACATTTGAACCTAAAAAGTATGCTCCTAAAAATATTGCAGCACTGCCTAAAATTATAAGATATTTTCTTCTCGTTACCCTTGCGGAATATGACGGACTCATAGCTACTGATATGTTGGATGTACCTATTGATGCTGCAAGAATACAAGCCAGACAGAATATCAATATATTTTCTATGTTCATCTCCTTTTATTTTGTTCTGTGTTTTAAAGCAAAAATTATTCCTTAAAATGAAAGTGTTGTTTTAGGTTTCAGCTTGTTATATTTTTCTATTTTCTTCTGAAACTTCCTGAAACTTGTGAAGCAAATTTTGGAAAAGCAGGTTGAGTTTGAAGAAGTCAGAATGGAGTTTGTTATTTTTTATAAACGTCGTAGATATCAGGTTTGGTAGAACCAGTTTTGATAAGGTAGTTAGTGCAGTTGAAAAGTTTTTCGGTATCAAATCAAATCCATCTTGTTTTACGAGAACGTTTGATGGCAATCTTCAAACACTTATGCATACTATAAATCTTCCTAAATAAATAATTCTATTTTGATGGAATAACAAATTTTTAAGATAAGAATAGAATGATAATTTATCTTACGGGTGGTATAGCTACGGGAAAATCTACGGTTGCAAAAATATTTTCCGAACTTGGAGCTTATGTCTTGGACGCAGATAAAATGGCTCACAAAGTCATAATGAAAGGAACGCAAGCATATAACAAAATAGTTGNAATTTTTGGAAAAGATATATTAGACGAAAATGGTGAGATAGACAGGAAAAAGTTGGGAAAAATAGTTTTCAAAGATAAAACTCTTCTTGCAAAGCTTGAGGAAATAGTACATCCTGAAGTTTTATCTTATATGGCTCGGGAGTTGGCTGATTTGAAATCCGATATAGTTGTTATTGAAATACCATTAATATTTGAGAAAAANCTTGATCTGCATCCTACTGTGCTCGTTTATGCTCCACGCCATATCCAAAAAAAAAGATTAATTGAAAGAGATAATATTTCCGAGGAAGAGGCGGAAATGAGGATTTCTGCTCAAATGGATATAGAGGAGAAAAAGAAGCTTGCAGATTATGTTATAGATAATTCAGGCTCGATTGAAGAGACAAAAAGACAAGTCAAAGAAATTCTCGAAAGAATAATAGTTAATACGCATCAGCAGAGAGGAAAAACCGAATAAGANTTCAAACAAAAATTTTTCTGTAAGTAATTAAAATAAATTATATGCGAAATTTTTTATGGGTAAAGTCAGTAAAAGTAAAAGGGAGAATTTTGGCTGCCGGAATATCTGCTTTTGGTCTCTATATTTCCTTTGTTTTTGTTTCACATTGCGTAAAAGAGAGTTCAAAATCTCAACCTCCAACACAAGTAGGAGGACTTTCGGTTATATCAGATAAAGATACTGTAAAAGCTCCAGGACTTGATGAAGCCATATCAGAAGTTCCTTCTCCTCAGAACATGAACATTAAGGTTTTGAAAAAGGTAGATATAAAAGAGTTAAATCCAGTACCTCCTGAATACGGTGGAGCTTTTAAGGCAAAAGAAGATGATATTTTGGTAGAAACAGATAAAATAAGAGCTATAATTCAAGGACCCTCAAGGGAAGTGGGAGTATCTACTTATGGAGGAAATATAATAGATATAGATATAAGAAGAGAAGATGGTAAGTTTCACGATATTCTTGGAGAGGAAAACTGGTTCTGGTTTTTGGGACATACTATAAAACCACAAAAAATAGGTGTTCTTGAAGGAAAACAGAATATCATTGTTGTTCTCGGAGAACTTGACTTACTTGATTATATAAATGCTAACGGTCTTGCGGGAACAGTTTTCAGAAGAGTTATACCAAATTATCAACTCCCATTTGTAGTGGATGAAGTTAAACCGCTCAAAGTCGCAAAATATTTTGTTTTTTCTGATGAGCGCTATATCAAAATAATTGATGTCGCATGCAACACATCGCAAAATCCAATAGAAAAGTTCTTCTTCGCAGATATAATTGATTCAGGAGGGACAGGTGAGTTCTTTATACCTTCCTCAGAACTTCAAGGGTTCGGATATGTTAGTCCTTTGCCAACAGGTCTTTCAGTATTTAAAGTGAACAGTTTCTCTTTTGTATCGGAACAGGTTGATTCATCTTATGGAATATTCCACTTTAAAGATGGTGATTTCACAGAAGATAATGTTGCTCTTGTTGTTTCCGGAGTAGCTCTAATAGGCTACGGTATGCTTGAGGAGGACCCGCTAAATTCTCTCCTTCAAGTTGCTATGGGGACATCTACAAAATTTATAGAAATAAAACCTTCAGAATGTATTATGAACCAAAAATACCTTATAATAGGTGATGGCTCTCCATCTTCCTTATCTGATGAACTTTTCAAGATAAAGCAAAAGAAAGAAAAGAATCTTAGTCTATACGAAGTTCAAGGAAAAGTCAATGTGGGAGATTTACCCACTCTNCCCTCTCGTCCAAGAATTGCTGTATTCAGAGAAAATAACNTTATTACAACTGCGGTGGCTGACTTGCGTGGCAATTTCAAACTTCTTCTACCGGCAGGAGAATATAAATTCTTTGCCGAAATAAAAGAATTACCTCCATCTCAACCTCAAATCGTAAAAGTTCCAGAACAGACTAAGGTTTCATTTAACTTGGGGAAAACCGCAAAAGTTATAATTTCTACTGTTGAAATCTCTGAAAAGAANGGAGAGACGGTAGAAACCAATATACCTGCGAAAGTTTCATTTTTATGTNTCGGNGGTTGCCCGAAAACCATATGTAAGGGTAAAGATTGTGAAGTAAAATCAACTTCATTCAGAGATTATGTATATGATCCTTTGCCAGAGGGGNTTCAAGAAGTTGTTTTTCTTGCGAAGGGAGAAAAAACCGAAGTTAATCTACCACCAGGAAAATACAGAGTTGTAGTTTCTCGTGGTATGGAGTATTCAAGATATGAGACAGAGATTTCTTTATCTGGTGGTTCGCAATTTGAAATTAAAGCTATTCTTCACAGAGTTGCAAATACCCCAGGCTGGCTCTCCACTGATACTCACGTTCATGCCNTGAACTCTCCCGATAGCCCTGTATCGCTTATAGATAGAGTTATAACATTCGGAGCAGAAGGAGTAGATGTCATAATATCAACGGATCACGATTGGCTTACAGATTATGAGCCAGCTATTAAGCTTGTTGGAATACCTGAATTTCTTGCTTCACTTGTTGGGCAGGAAATAACAACTTTCTCGTATGGACATTTTAACGCTTACCCTATTGTAAGAGATGAGTCAAAGTCATCTGATGGTGCTCTTGATTGGGCTGAAAAATACGATAGATTCCAAAAATACNGTATATCCGAAAGTGATAAGGAAAAATATAGATTTTTGCGTTCTTTACATCCAAGAGAAATTTTTAAGAATGCTCATCTTATGAAACCAGATAATCTCAAGCGAAATATTATACAAGTTAATCATCCTCGCTCGGGAGGAATGGGATATTTTGATTATGTCCTTGTGGATACTCTTAATTTTACTACTACGCAAGATCCGTGTATGCATAGGATATTTCCACCTGCGGGTCAATGTGGAACATCAAAGGAAATAGGCGGTAAAGACACCGGTCTTTTTGTTCCATTTTCCATACTTTCAGATATGAATAATCTGGAAAGATTTGATGCCATAGAACTTTATAACTCATATTATGAAATCCCAATTGTTCTGAATGATTGGTTTACTTTCCTAAATCATGGTATTCACATAACAGCTGTTGCTTGTTCAGATACACATCAGAAAGTTCAGGTTATATCTGGTATAGGCAGGACATTTGTTTGGGTCGGATACGGAAACGATTTCCCACAAAAGTTTAGAGAAGATATAGCTATAAAATCTACTTTTATTGATAGCTTAGCTGATGGAAAAGTTTTTATAACGAATGGAATAATTCTTGATGAATTTAAGGTTTGTGGCTTTCAAGGTGGTAGTGAGGTATGTGCGCAGATGGGAAGGTCAAATATGAAAAACATAACCTCTGGGTTCAAGATCAAGCTCAAGCTAAAGAGTGCAGAGTGGGTTAATTTTGATACCATCAGAGTTTTTATAAATACTCCTAAAACTGCTGTGAGATCTGGTGAAGTTAAAAAAGATTTTCCTGAGCCTTATTTTATGTCTCAGATTACTCCTGCTATATCTGAAAAGAATGTGGGCGGATTTTCCTTCAGGTGGAGAGAGTTTTATCTTGATCTACCCATAAATCCTCCCGCGGAAGATTTCTGGGTTGTTGTTATGGTAAATTGCGAGAAAGAATGCGAACCAAATCCTATGTTTCCGGTTATAACAGATAAGAAGGTAAAACCTATTCTTATTACAAATCCAATATATATAGATCAGAACGGAGATGGTAAATTTACCCCTCCAAAGCCCACATATGCAGATTCTGGAATAGAGAGTAGAGCTCCCGAAATTAGATCCGATAAACATATTGAAAAACTTGACAAGAATATGTTAAAACAACTTTTTATTGAAGTTCTGGAATTACTACATATTCACTGAATACTACTATTCACTTTGTCTAGTTTATAGTCTGATTTTCATTTGATTAATTCATCTATCACGAAAATTCTTTCAAAAAATATTCCTGTGTTCTTTATTTTTTCCCCTCCACCTCTGTCTACAACAGCTATTACTCCTTGAGTTTCTATTCCGTTTTCTTTTAATTTTTCTATTGCGTACAGAGTTGTTTTTCCTGTTGTTATTACGTCTTCTAAAAGTATCACTTTTGTTAATTTTGGACCTTCTATTATTTTTGCTGTTCCGTGTTCCTTCGGATTTTTNCTTACTATTATTCCTTGCGAACTAAAACCTCTCTGGTGCATCTTCATAACAGATGCTGCTACAAGAGGTACTCCTCCAAGTTCTACTCCTGCAAAATTATATAAATTTATCTTCTGAGCTATATCGCATATCATATCTGATACTAAATCAAGAAATTCTCCTTCTACGGATACCATCTTTATATCAACATAAATGTTTGAAATTTGACCTGATGAGAGAATAAAGTTTCCTTTCAGAACTGCCTTTTCCTTTATTATTTTTTTTAATTTATCTTTTCCGTTCATGTTATTTTTTCTATTTCTCTTTATTTTTTCTATTTCTCTTTTTTGTTTATTTATTTATTCTTTTGAAAATCAGTTTTTATATTTTTGACCAAATCTTTGTCATCAATTTTTAGCTATCAGAAAATCTTGATTTTGGCTGATAATAAGTAAGAGTAGATTATTTATTTTATATTATCAAATTTTTTCTCATTTTTTTAGATGCTTTTTTAGATTTTATTCCTATAAAATAAAGTATTTTTTGAGGCTTTTGTTTAAAATAATCTTACCTTTACTCCTTTTTCTAATGTTTCGTTGAGTTTTCTTATAATAGGTATGACTTCTGTTATTACTTTTTGAAATTCAGGCGTCATATCATTGAGGTTATTGAGGAGTTTTTGAGTTTCGGAAAGGACTTGCGGAGTTATCTCAAATATACGGGAGAAACTATCTTTTTGGTTATCGTTAAGATATATTAAAGTTTGATTCACATTTTTGACTAATGCGAGAAGTTCTGGTAAAGATGAATTTATACTTTGAACTAATTCGGGTGATAATTCTATTAGTTTTTCTATATTGTTTTTATTGTAAGCAAATAGGTCTAACAGTTCATTTCCAACTGATATTGTTTTTTCTAATCCACTCACGATTTTTGCTGATGCTTCAAGGGTTTTATCAAGTTTTTCTATAAGGTCGGATGTATTCTGAATTAAAGGATTGATACTTCTTACAATTTCAGGTGCTATACTTGCTAATTCCCTTATAGTTTGTGGATCTAAACTTTTTATGAAGGGTTCGAGAGACATTATAAGCTCATCTGGTTCGAACAGAATTTTTGTTTTCTCTATTGTGAAACCATCTGGTGCGGGTGATATATCTCCCGTTCCTGTTGGGACAAGTTCTACGAATTTTTCTCCGAGTAGGCTTTTCATTCTTATTTGTGCTTCAAAATCTTTCCTTATAGGTGCATCTTTTTTTATTTTCATTTCAAGTTTGACCGAAATTTTTTCTTTGTCAAGTTCGATTTTCATTTTATTCACATATCCTACTTTTACTCCCCCGAGTCTGACTTCTGCCTTTTCTGCAAGTCCTTTGATATTTTCAAATTTTGCGTATATAGTCTTGTATCCACCGCCCCATACTTTACCTATCTTTGATATGAGGTAAAAGAATGATATCAAAGAAATTCCCGTTATTACAAGAAAAAAAACTATATTCTTTTTCTTTTCTTCCATAGATATAGTTTATAGATATTTTATTTCTTTTTTTATCTTTTTTCTGCGGATTTGTAAATAAATATACTGTTATTTTTATTTGTTGTTGGGTAAATATTATGTAAATTGGTAAATTGTGAAGAATTTCTGTATATAAAGGTACGCAGTGAAAATTCATTTTTTATTTGACTGATTTTTTGTTGGTTGATTTGCCTTTTTTATATTTTTTATCCTTTCGCTTATATATTATAATTATTCGCTTATATATTATAATTAAGTTTATTTGATAGGGGGGTGATTCTATGCCAATATATGAATATATTTGTGAAAATTGTGGAGTTAAAAATTCTTTTTTGGTTTTTTCTTGGGAAGATGAAGTCTTAAAATGTAAAAAATGCGGAGGAGAAAAACTTAAAAGAATAATTTCAAGGTTTGCTCGCCTTAGGTCAGAAGAAGAGAAGATGGAAAGCACAGTTGATGAAGCTATGAGATCAGTAGATATAAATAATCCAGATAGTATAAAAAGATGGATGCGAAAAACATTAAAGGAGTACTCATCTGAACTTGATTCTGATATAGATATAGATGAAGCGGTTGAATCTATGAGTGAAGAAATAGGACTATCTGAAAAGAAGGGAGAAGGATCAGANGAGAGCAACGAAGAATCNGTAGATGTTAGCGGGTAAAGCAAAGGATGAATAAGGAATGGAAAAATAAATCTGTTTTTATTTCTCCTAGCATTCTTGCTGCTGATTTTTCTTGTCTGGGTGATGAGATCAGCAAAGTTTTAGGGTTGGGAGCAGATATGATACATTTTGATGTAATGGATGGCGTTTTTGTGCCTAATATATCTCTTGGTATTCCTGTTGTCGAGTCTTTGAGGAAAAGGTTTGATAATGTTTTTTTCGATGTTCATCTTATGATAGTTGAGCCTGAAAGGTATGTTTTAGATTTTGTGAAGGCTGGTGGAAATCTTATCACCTTCCATATAGAATCTACAAGACATCCTCATAGAGTCATTGAGAGCATAAAAAGATCTGGAGCGAAAGTAGGAGTAGCTTTGAATCCAGGAACTCCTGTTATTCTTCTAAAAGAAATTTTTGATATTTTAGATGTGGTTCTTGTGATGAGTGTTAATCCGGGGTTTTACGGTCAAAGTTTTATATCCTCTTCTCTCAAAAAAATTTCTGAGCTTGATGTTGTGAGGAAAGAAAATGGTTTTGATTTCCTCATAGAAGTTGATGGAGGGCTGAATGAAAAAAATGTTGAAAAAGTCATTTCAGCCGGTGCTAATATTTTAGTTTTCGGTGCATTTCTGTTCAAAGGAGCCACTGCCGAAAATTTTAAGGCTATTCTTGATAAAATCAGAATAGAAGATAAAATCAAATCAGAAGATTAGGACACACTTATTTTTTTTATTTCCCTATTCTTTTTTTAAAACTATTTCTTTTTCATTTCATCTATTAGCTTTTCTATTTCTATTGCTGGCATGGTTAGGGTTTGGATTGTACCGCGTGATCCAAGCTCTATTGCCATCTTTACAACTGCCTCGTTTGATGGAGCTTCAACTATGTTCACAAAATCATAAGGTCCCATAACTAAAAATTGACTTAATACTTTTACTCCGAATTTTTCTGCTATTTCCTCGTTTACTTCCTTTATTCTCTCCGGATTTTCTTTTAGCGTTTCAAGACCTTCCGATGTTATTTTTGATAGTATGACATACTTTGCCATTTTGTTTTACCTCCTTTTTCACTTAAAATTTAGTTTGAAAAAATCTTTTGCGTTTTTTGATGTTATTTTTTTCTTGATTTTTTAGCTGGCTCTTTTATTATTTTTTGTTATAATTTTTATTACAACATATTCAATAAATTTTTTGAGATTTCTAAAATTGTGTCAGATGATTTTGACTTCGGAAACGCTATAATTGTAGGTTTTTGAATCCTAAATGATTCTCTAACCTTTTCATCCCACCAAATTTGTCCGAGAAGTTCTGGGGATATACCAAGGTATCTTTCTGCCACTTTTCTTATAGTAAGGAAAGCTATTTCCTTTTCTCTCTGATTTGTTACCATGTTTACGATGACAAATGTTTTTCCTTTAAAACCTTCATTAACTAATACTTTCAGGAGTGCGTATGAATCTGTTATGGATACCGGATCTGGATTTATAACTATAACTATTGCGTTAGATATAAGAGAGAACTTTATTACATTTTTACCTATACCAGCTGGTGCATCAAATATAAAAAAGTTTGTATCTATTTGATCTACTATACTATTTATTTTTTTTATTTGACTGTCAGTGAGCGTATTTAGTTTGGTTATTCCGCTAGCACCAGGTATAAATACTAAATTCTCATTTATTTTTTGGATTATTTCTTTTAAGGGGGCGTTTCCTTCAAGGTAGTGTCCTATATGCTTTTTAGGAATTATTCCAAATAGGAGATCTGCGTTAGCTAATGCAAAATCCGCATCTACAAGGCATACTTTTTTCCCAAGATTGCTCAGACATAATGCCAGATTTACCGCTATTGTAGTTTTTCCGACTCCTCCCTTACCGGAGGCTATTGTTATTACTTTTTTTGATATCTTCCTTAATTTTTCTGCCTGATCCTGCACCGATCTACATTAATTCTTACTTTATTTTTTCCTTTTTTCTTTTTTTCTTGAAAAATTTTTCTAAAACGTGAAGTTTACAATAATGCTCAATGATATAGAGAAAACTTTATTCCTGTGATTACGAAAACGCATGAAATTTTAAAATCTAATTCTAAATGATTAAAAAGTAAAGCAAAATGAAGAATACAAAAGAACAGCGGGAAAGTGCAAAAGAGAACAAAAGAACGAATATACGAAAAAGTTAAGGAAATTTGAGCCAATTGAAAGGGATTTCCTCAAAATCGTCCGCAAAACTTATATCAATAGGTACTGCTGAGAAAATTGGAGAAAATCTTGAGGATATAAAAGCTTAAATAAATAGAACCTGTTAAATCCTCCGGATGGTTTTATCAGAAGAGAAACTTTCAATATTGAAAACCAAGTCAAACCTGACAAGACTTTGCAGAAATGGTTCTGATATATTCTCTGGTGATTAAGGGAAAATTCGCTCATGTAGATAGCAAAAGCTTTTTAGCAGGATTATTTAATTTTAAAATAGAGATAAAAACCTATGTCAATTGAAGTTAATATAAGAAAAACTTTTCTTTATAAATGGGGAGAAAAAAGAGGAGTTTTAAAATGTCTGAAAGAAGGAGAAAAAAAGAAAGTAATCATATATTTATTTATCCTCTAATTATTTGTTTTCCAAAATAAATTAGTGGTGGTAAAACAAAAAATTATATTCTGAAATTCACCAATAAAAATATCAGCACAAAGGAGAAATTCTTCTTTTTTTTTCTTTTTAGTTTCATTTGTGTTGCTCCTGTGTGAAAAGTAGAATTAAAATAAACATCCAAATCTATAAGCACTAACTTATGAAATTTTAGGTGAGAAATTATGCAAACTTCAAAAACACAGTCAGTTTAAATATATAAAACCAATTAAGTTTAGTTTTATTAGTTCCGAGTCCGTGGAAGGTATGTTTATTTT
>AWOA01000046.1 GCA_000494225.1 Candidatus Calescibacterium nevadense OTU 1 | reverse complement strand
AGAAGAAGTTGCTAAAACATCAGAAGAAATAAGAAAGCTAAAAGTAGAAGTAAGCAAACTCACAGGAAGCTGGGGAGAATTTGTTGAAGGTTTGATAGAACCATCTTCAATAAAATTTATGCAAGAAAAAGGATTCAAAGTTATCGGAATTTATCCAGAAGCAAAAGTCTCAAAAAACGGCTTGAACGCAGAATATGACCTATTTCTGGTTTGTGAAAAAAAAATCAAAAAAAGAACCGAAAAAGTCATTTTGTTGGTATCTGCAAAAACAAAAGTATCATCCAGAGATGTTGATGAACTTTTAGAAGATATGCAAAAATTTTTCTTCTTCCTTGATGGATACAAAGGATATAAGCTAATGGGTGCTATTGCAGGAATAAGATTTGGCAGAGGAGCAGATATATATGCTTTGAGGTCGGGATTAATTATTATGAAACCAGCAGGAGAAGTTATGCAAATCCAAGAACCAAAGAAAATTCGATTTGTTCTATCTCGTTCTAAATGATAATGTATGCATATGATCTGAGCTCAAAATTATAAAATCCATCTAAAAAGTATATCTAAATTTCCGTTTCCATATAATCAATAGACACCAAAAATTATTAAAACCCCTAAACATATATTTGGTTAAACTTGGGAATAAAATTAGAATAAAATTGTGCAAAATTAGAATAAAATTGTGCTAAATAATTGAAGCTACTGCTTTTCTCTTATTCCATTCTATTTTACACTGCTCTTTTTTAGTATCTTTAGTATCTCCATAACTTATCTACCAACCCTAAATATAAACCTAAGGCTGACAATAGACATGCTGGAATGAATATCCTACCACCTTATATAGCCTCTGGTAAACCTTTTCAAAAGTTCTACATCAAACTCCTTTATTCTATAATTTTACGGACATTAATTTTGAGCTATCCAATAAAATTTCACGGACATTTTTAAGATCTAATGCGGATACCTTATNTTCTAAATAAATAAAAATATCAAAAAACCGGCAAAGATAAAGATATTAAATAAAGATAAAGATATTAAATTTAAAAATTAAAAATATTGCGAAATTTATAGTGCTCTACTTAATAATGATACACCTTAAAACTATTTATCAAGGGAAACTATTCTATTTATAAGGGAATTTTTAAGCTCTTACCCTAATATTTACTAAGTATGCCAGATAAGATGGGAACAGAGGGGAAGCTATCAGGAAAAGAATTAGATGAAAAAGAAAAGGTAAGAGAAGAAATAGAAAAATTAAGAAAAGAGATTCAATACCACGATTGGAGATATTATGTTCTAAATGATCCCATCATTTCCGATGCAGAATACGATAATCTTTTGAGGAGATTGAAAGAACTTGAGGAAAAATATCCTGATCTTATAACTCCTGACTCTCCAACCCAAAGAGTCGGAGAGAAAATAGAAGGAGAATTTCCTACTTTCCCGCACTCAATACCTATGCTCTCCCTTGATAACGCATTTTCAGAAGAAGAAATTTACGAATTTGAAGAAAGATTGAAAAGGTTTATAGGAGATGAGGGGATTGTTTTTGAGTATTCGGTTGAGCCGAAAGTTGATGGAGTTAGTATAGAAATTATTTACGAAAATGGTGTATTCACAAAAGCACTAACAAGAGGCGATGGAGTGTATGGTGAAGATGTCTCTCCAAATGTAAAGACAATAAAAAGCATTCCGCTAAGACTTTTAGGTGATAACATCCCAGAGTATATTGAGGTCAGAGGGGAAATATTTATGAAAAGAGATGAATTTGAAAAATTAAATAAAGAACTACTCTCCCAGGGTAAGAAGCCTTTTGCAAATCCCAGAAATGCTTGTGCAGGTTCATTAAAACAAATTGACCCAGCAGAAACAGCAAAAAGAAAATTAGATGCCGTATTTTACGGAAATGGAATAATAAGAGGAGTTGAAATCAAGAACCAAAAAGAGCTACTTGAAAATCTCAAAAATTGGGGGTTTAAAGTTGTCCCGGAATGGAAAATAGTTAAAGGTATAAAAGAAACAATTGAACACATAAATCACATATACTCAAAGCATAAAGAGTTTCCTTTTGAATCAGATGGAGTTGTAATAAAAGTAAATGATTTCAAATTAAGGAGTATTCTCGGAGAGAAGGCAAAAAGTCCAAGATGGGCGATAGCATATAAGTTCCCAGCAGAAGAGGTAACAACAAGATTACTTTGGGTTGAGTTCCAAGTCGGTAGAACAGGAACATTAACTCCCGTCGCTATATTGGAACCTGTAAGGATAAGTGGAGTTCTTGTCTCCCGAGCCACTCTACATAATTTTGATGAAATAAGAAGAAAAAATATAAAAATAGGAGATTGGGTTTGGGTCAAAAGGTCAGGCGATGTAATTCCCGAAGTTATAAAAAGCATTGAAGATAGAAGAAAAGGAATAGAGATAGATATAGAAGAACCAAAAAAGTGCCCCGCATGTGGAGCTGATTTATATCGTCCAGAGGATGAAGTAGCACTGAGGTGTCCTAACATGTCTTGTCCTGCACAACTTATTGAAAGAGTAAAACACTTAGTATCAAGAAATGCATTTGATATAGAAGGTTTAGGAGAAACTTTCATAGAAAACCTTGTCAGCAAAGGAATTATAAAAGATATTTCAGATGTCTTTTACCTGAGAAAAATAGATCTTCTGAAATTTCAGGGAGTAGGAAATATTCTTGCGACAAAAATAATAGAAAGAATAAACAAGAAAAAAGAAATTCCTCTTCATAGGTTCATATTTGCTCTTGGAATAAGACATGTAGGGGAATCCGTTGCAAAAATGATTGCAAAGCGATTCAAAACACTTGATTCATTCTTGAAAGCAAATTATCAAGAGATAGCATCAATCTATGGGTTGGGTCCGGCGGTTGCGCAAAGCGTCGTCTCCTTCCTCAAAGATGAAAAAAACAAAATGTCTATAAAAAGAATGCTTGAAGCGGGAGTAAAAGTATTAGACTACAAAGAAGAAGACCAGCAAATAAAGAAAGGGAAACTATCAGGAAAAATTTTTGTTTTTACTGGGACACTAAAAAGTATGACCAGAGAAGAAGCTAAAAAATTAGTTATAGAAAACGGAGGAAAAGTCACGGATACGATTACATCATCCGTAAGCTACCTCGTTGTAGGTGATCTTGAAGGTAAGACCACAACCTCAAAACTTCAAAAAGCAGAAAAACTCGGCATAAAGAAAATAACAGAAGAAGAATTCTTGAAAATGATAAAGGAATAAATGCTGAAGAAACAACAGAAGCAAAGTTAGATTTTGCGGATTAGACAAGAGAGATAAGATTGGGAAAATGAAAACAAAACAGAACAGACAAAATCAAACAAAATGAAAAAATAGTATAATTGAAAAATTTCTGGTCAGAGCAAAATTTATTGAAAATCATTACTTGAATTGAAAACTCATTAATAAGAAAATATTTTAAGCTGTTCTTTTATAATAAGATATTTTTTAAAGAGGTGATTTAATATGAAGGTACGACCGTCTGTAAAGAGAAGATGTGCAAGTTGCAGAGTTATAAAGAGAAAAAATAGAGTTTATATTATATGCGAAAACCCAAAACACAAACAAAGACAAGGATAAATTAAAAACAAAATAGAAAGAAGAAAAGAGAGGTGAAAAAGGGATGAGAGTATTGGGAAGAGATATTCTTGACAAAAAGAAAGTTATCCCAGGTATTAAAGATATTTTTGGCGTAGGAGAAAATATGGCATACCATATCGTTAGCATGGTAGGCATAGATTACACTAAAAGGATAAAGGATTTAACAGAGGAAGATGTTGCAAAAATAAATGCCGCAGTTGAAAGATTGGGATTAAAAGTTGAAGGAGATCTGCGAAAAGAAATAAGCGACAATATCCAGAGGTTAAAAGATATAAAGTGTTATAGAGGACACAGACATGTAGTAGGCTTACCAGTGAGAGGTCAAAGAACACATTCTAATGCTCGAACAAGAAAAGGTCCAAGAAAACACAGAGTACTTGCAAGGAGAAAAAAGAAAAAATAAGAAAAGAAAGATAATAAAAAATAAAGGAGGTCGTAAAGATGGCACAAAGGAAAAAGAAGGTAAAAAAAGTTCCTTATGCGATAGCGTATATAAAATCAACATTCAACAATACAATTGTATCGTTTACAGATCTTGATGGGAATGTTCTTACATGGGCATCAGCCGGAGCCGTTGGATACAAAGGCACAAAAAAGGGAACACCTTATGCAGCTCAAAGAGCAGCTTCTGAGGCGGCCAAAAAGGCAAAATCAATATACGGAGTTGAAAAATGCGCAGTATATGTCAAAGGACCAGGTCCCGGCAGAGAAACCGCTATAAGAGCAATCCAAAATGAAGGTATAGAAATAGTTCTACTGCGAGACATCACCCCTATCCCACATAACGGTTGTAGAGCACCAGGAAGAAGGAGAGTATAAAATAAGATTAAAATAATAATAAAAAAATAAAACAACAAAAGGAGGATTATTGATTTTATGGCAATAAAAAGCGAACCAGTATGTAGGTCTTGTAGAAGAGTAGGGATGAAACTTTATCTAAAAGGACAAAAATGCTATACAGAAAAATGTCCTTTTGAGAAAAAAACCTTCCCCCCAGGACAACACGGTAGAAAGAAGAAGATTATAAGATTATCTGACTACGGAGTGAGGCTCTCTGAAAAACAAAAGCTTAAAAAATTCTATTTTATGAGGGAAGAGCAGTTCAGAAAATTCTTTGATATGGCTCTACGAGCAACAGGTAACACAGGAAACAGATTTATTGAGCTACTTGAAAGAAGATTAGACAATGTAGTTTTCAGAGCAGGTTTTGGACTCTCACGAAGGCACGCAAGACAACTTGTTTCACACGGACACATAAAAGTAAATGGCAGAAAAGTTGATATACCATCCTATCTTGTAGATGTAGGAGACGAAATAGAAATAGTATCAAAAGAACTTATACCATCAACCCCCGTCCTGAAAGCTCCTTCGTGGATTGAATCAGATCTGAAAGAAGGAAAGGCTAAAATAATAAGGCTCCCCGAAAGAAAAGATCTTGACCTCAGAATTGATGAAACCCTAATAATAGAGTTTTACTCAAGATAAAGGAGGTGAAATATCNATGCCAAGAAGAGAATTTGAAGGAATTGTAATTTCTGCTGGGAAGATGGATAAAACTGTAAAGGTCCTGGTGGAAAGACTTACTATGCACCCGACCTACAAAAAACACATAAAGAAAAGAAAAAAATATCTCGTTCACGACCCAGAAAACAAATGTAAAGAAGGAGATAAAGTTATAATTAGAGAAGGAAGACCATTCTCTAAACTCAAAAGATTCTATGTCGCCAAAATATTAGGTAATGTTAAAACACAAAACCAAATGGGAGAGATTTCCCCTAATTCCCCTAATACAGCTAATATGAAAGGAGGTAAATCTGCATGATACAAAGAGAAACAAAAGTCGTTATCGCAGATAATTCGGGAGCAAAATGGGGGAAATGTATAGGAATTCTTGGTGGAACCGGTAAAAGATATGCTTATATAGGAGATATAATTGTAATAGCAGTAAAAGATGCAATACCCCATACGAAAATATCCAAAGGAGATGTAAAAAGAGCAATAGTTATTAGAACAAAAAAAGAATTCAGAAGAAAAGATGGCTCACTTATAAGGTTTGATGATAATGCCGTCGTTATCGTAAATGAAAAAGGAGACCCAGAAGGTACTCGTATATTCGGTCCAATACCAAGAGAAATTAGAGATAAAGGATTCACAAAAATCGCATCCTTAGCCCCAGAAATAGTTTGATAGCTGGGAGGAATAAAAAAATGAGAAAGCTTAAAACAGGAGATGACGTTTTTGTTATCACAGGAAAAGACAAGGGAAAATCTGGAAAAATCCTAAAAGTTTTCCCGAAAGAAGAAAGAGCAATCGTTGAAGGAATTAACAAAATCAAAAAACACCTAAAACCTACCCCTCGGAACCCTCAAGGCGGAATAATAGAGATATTTGGTAAAATTCATATATCTAATCTTATGCTTATCTGCCCAAAATGTAAAAGACCAACAAGAGTAGGAATAAAAATTTTAGAAGATAAAAGAAAAATAAGGTATTGCAAAAAGTGTGGAGATTTTGTTGATCAAATGTAAATAATCAAAAAGAAAAGAAAGAAAGGAGGATAGTAAAATATGCATAGCCAAATTGCACAAGAAAGTAAAAATATAAACCCAAAATACATACCAAGACTCAAAAAACACTACATTGAATTTGTTGTCCCAAAAATGATGGAGAAGTTCAAATACGAAAATCCCTTAGCTGTTCCAAGACTCTATAAAATAGTCGTGAATACAGGAGTAGGAAAATGGAAAGATGATGCAAATTATATCCAAGAAGCAATTCAGGATCTTACTCTCATTACAGGACAAAAGCCTGTCCTACGTAGAGCGAGAAAAGCCATAGCTGGTTTCCATCTAAAAAAAGGAGAAGTCGTCGGAATTTCTGTGTGTTTAAGAGGGAATATGATGTATGACTTTTTTGATAGACTCATAAATATCGCCATGCCCCGTGCAAAAGACTTCAAAGGATTTTGGTCAAAAGGATTCGACGGCAAAGGGAATTACAACATAGGAATAAGAGAACATACGATCTTCCCAGAAATCCCATATGCAAAAATCAAATACATAAAAGGTCTAAACGTTACAATTGTTACTACTGCTCAAAAAGACGAAGAAGCAAAAGAACTTCTCAAACTTATGGGCATGCCTTTTAGAGACTAAAATAAAATAAAAATTAAAAAATTTCCTTTGTCTTTCTGCTTATAAAACTTAAATTTATATGACTTGATAAGTTTCAAATTTATGGGAGAAAAAGCAATATCTCAAGATCCTGCGAGTGAGGAAATTTTAGCTGAGCATGAGTTTGAATCAAAAGAAAAAGCTCTTGAAAAAATAATATACCTAAAAGATTCATTTCTGAAATGGAGAAAAAAAACCATAGATGAAAGGGCAAATGTTATACTAAAAATAGCCCGAGAACTCATAGAAAACAAAAAGTTATATGCTGAACTTATCACATCAGAGATGGGCAAACCTATAAGTCAAGCAGAAAGTGAAATTGAAAAATGCGCATATGCCTGCGAATATTTTGCTCAAAACGCAAAAAACTTTCTACAACCAGAACACGTAAAAATTGATCTTGCAGATGAAGCTTATGTGGAGTTTGACCCACTTGGTGTTATCTTGGCAATAATGCCGTGGAATTTTCCATTCTGGCAAGTGATAAGATGTGCAGTACCCGCCTTGCTTGCAGGAAATGTGGTAGCTCTAAAACATTCACCAAATACTTTCTTATGCGCAAAAAAAATTGAAGAAATATTTTCTAAGTATTCTGAAGGAATTCTAATAAACCTTTTTATAAAAGAAGAAGATGTGAAATTCATAATACCAGAGGTTCAAGGAGTATCTCTAACAGGAAGCGTAAGAGCTGGACAGTCAGTAGGAGAATTAGCAGGTAAAAATATAAAGCCTGTCGTCCTTGAACTTGGAGGTTCCGATCCGTTTATAGTATTTGACGATGCAGATCTTGAAGCAGCAGTTGAAACAGCAGTAAAAGCAAGGATAATAAATTCTGGTCAAAGTTGCATAGCTGCTAAAAGATTTATAATTCACGAAAAAATCTATAAAGATTTTGTTGAAGCCGTAAAAAGTAAAATAAAAAAACTAAAAATAGGAAACCCAAAAGATAACGTTGATATCGGACCAATCGCAAGACGAGATCTTTTAGAAAATGCTCTGAGAATAGTCCGTGAATCAGAAAAAATGGGAGCAAAAGTAGAAGGAGGGCAAAAAATAGGGTCAAGAGGGTTTTTCTTCTATCCCGCAATCATTGAAGAAGCTGATTTTTTCTCTCCTGCATTCAAGGAAGAAACTTTTGCTCCAATAATGCCAATTTTTAAATTCAAAACAGAAGATGAAGCAATTGAAATAGCAAATAAAAGTGAATTTGGTCTCGGGGCAATAATATTTACCAAAAACATAGAAAGAGCAAAACACTTAGCAAAATATATAGAAGCCGGAACTGTCGCAATAAACCTACAAACCAGAAGTGATCCAAAGCTTCCATTTGGGGGGGTTAAAAAATCAGGAGTTGGTAGAGAGCTTTCAAGATATGGGATACTTGAATTTGTAAATATAAAATCAGTTATGATAAAGTATTAAAATTGAAAAATGAGCATAATTTTAGCCATATTTATTCTCGGTTTAATGATTTTATTCCATGAGTTCGGACATTTCATTTTCTGCAAAATATTTGGTGTTAGAGTGCTTAAATTTTCTATCGGATTTGGTCCAGCAATTTTCAAAAGAAAAATAGGAGACACAGAATTCAGATTATCTCTTATACCACTCGGAGGTTATGTGACCCCGCTTGAAAAGGAAAAAATAGAAGTTATAATTGAGGAAAGAGTTCAAGAAATTACAAAGACCATGAACATAAGCGAAAATTTAGCAAAAGAGATAGCATGGGAAGAAATAAGAAAAGAGTTTGGAATATATCAAAATTCTGAAAAATTATTTTTAGAATCAAAACCTTACTATCAGAAATTTCTTATAGTCCTTGCGGGTCCGCTTTTCAATATCATACTTGCCGTACTTTTTATGTACTTTCTTTTAGTTGTAGGATATGAAAGCTTAGGAACTAAACTCGGGAAAATTTTAGAGAATTCACCGGCAGAAAAATCTGGACTCCAACCCGGAGATATTGTTTTAGAGGTAAATAAAAATNCTGTCAAAACCTGGCAAGATATAAGGCGTGAGATAATTTTATCAGAGGGGAAGATAAATCTAAAAATCCAAAGAGGAGAAGAAATCTTTTCTTTTGAAATTGAACCTCAAATGAGCGAAGGAAGAAGGATCATAGGAATTTTACCAGATGAAAATAACAAAATCTTGATAAAATACTCTCCTCTTTCGGCTCTCCCCAAAAGCATAGAAAACACAGTCAGAACAATATCAGATATGTTTTACGCTATAAAGCTAATATTTACAAAGGAAGGGATTGAAAGTATAGGGGGACCGATCACAATAGCAAAAGTAACCTCAGATGCAGCAAAAGAAAGCTTACAATCACTCCTTTCTGTATCTTTCCTTATATCATTAAATCTCGCTATACTTAATCTTTTACCTATACCAGTTTTAGATGGAGGACACATACTTATATTCACAATAGAAGCCTTAATGAGAAGAAGACTAAACTATAAAACAAAATTTGCTATAACGGTGTTTGGTTTATTTCTCATACTTATTTTAGCTTTCATAGGAATATCAAATGACATAAAAAATATATTTAAAAAAGGATAAATGAAATAAATAAAAAAAAGCGGAAATGAAAATCAACGATGAAAAATTTAAAAANTTCATTTCAAGCTCTAAACCAGAAGGCTTATACATACACATACCCTTTTGTATAGAGAAATGTCCATATTGTGATTTTGTATCAGGAATCAAACCACAAAGATCAATTGTAGATAAATATTTTCACGCACTTGAAAAAGAATTTTTTCTTTATATTGAAACCGTTGATTTATCAAAATGCAAAACACTCTATTTTGGAGGAGGAACTCCCAGCTTATTCCCAAAGAATCTTGAAAGGCTCGTAGAAATTATAAAAAAATACGCACCAAAAATAGAAGAAATCTCAGTTGAAGCAAATCCGTCAGGTATTATTAATCCCGATAATTTTTCCTTCGCAACAAGAATTTCATTCGGTGTTCAATCTTTTTCTGAAAAAAATCTTAAATTCTTGGGAAGAGATCATAAACCAGATGAATCAAAAAAATTAGTCTCAAAATTTTCAAAATCCTTTGATGTGAATGTGGATATAATTTTCGGCATCCCCGACCAAACCCCGGAAGAACATCTAGAAGACTTGAAAATCTCTTTAGATCTTGGTGTAAAGCATATTTCAACTTACCTTCTCACACCGTATGAAAATACTCCTCTTGGAATCAAGGTAAAAAAAGGAGAAATAAATTTACCAGAAGATATATCCCAGTTTTTTGATATTCAAAGCTATCTCGAAGATAATGGTATGATAAGATATGAAATTTCCAACTTCGCATTTCCCGGTTTTCTCTGCAAACACAATATGCTTTATTGGAATAGGAGCGATTTTTTAGGTTTAGGAATTTCTGCTTGGTCAAAAATTCGCTCAGCAAGATTTGCTAACTCCCCAAAAATAACAGAATACATAGAAAAAATAAGCAACAAAAAATTTGCAATATCACATTTTGATTTTATTGACACAAAAAAACTCATATACGAGATAATATTTTTAGGTTTAAGAAAAGTAAATGAAGGAATTGACCTAAAAGAGCTTTGTAATTACTTAGATATTGAAAGATTTTCAGATCTTATTAACAGAAAATTGGGAGATTTTATTCTTGTTGAAAACAATAAATTAAAAATTAAAAAGAACTTCCTTTATATTTCAGATTATATCACTCGTGAGATCTTTTTAATAGTTGATAAGATTTTTCAGCCTCAGCAATACAATATTCCCAATCATCCTTGAAAAACTCTCTTATCCGCATAAGCTCCTCATAACTTGGAAATATTTCATCTCTCACAGATTTCAAAATCTTGTTTTCAGGTATAATTTTCCCAAGATAAAGTATTGAATATCTTACAGGAAAAACATAAAGATATTTTTTTAAAAGATTATTTTCAGGCGGAGTGTAATCTATAAGGCGAGATATAATGTAAGCTAAACTCAATTCTTTTTCTCCGTAAGATTTATGAACAATTTTATTTGGTAATTTACCCTCGAATTTTCCACCTGTGTAATCTAAAATCTTTTGTAAAAATTTTTGTGGATTATTTTTGAGTTCATCATAAATCAAAATAAGTGGAGTTTTTGAGAATCTACTCTTGATATGCTCAATCTTTTTTGCATAAATCAAATCTTCTATTTTGTACCATCCTTGATTTTCAAGATTGAAAAAATCTTTAAATTTCACATGGAAACCATTTTTTATAGTTCTTTTGTACTGAGATAATATCCACTCATCATGCCTTCTGAACACAACTATTATTCCGGTATCAGGGAAAAATTTTGAGAATTTTTCACTTTCCCTTTCAAGCTGTTTATCAAATTCACGGGAAATAAGAAATTTCAAATTTTGATCTTTATTTCTTTTGAGAGAATCCAAAATTATATTTTTAGCTCTTCCATATTTTTGAGGTTTTATATAATGAATACCTTTAATTTTCGGAAAAAACTTGTGCTGAAGGAATTTTGTCCCCGTTTTTCCTAAACCTACATGAAGATAAATCTCCATAGATTTCCTTACATAGATTTTTTTATTTTATTTTTTTTATTTTATTTTTATTTTGATTACTTTTGAGGTTTTGGAGCTAATTTAAAGTTGAAATTAGGTTCAACAGGTTTTTCGGCAGGTTCAACTTTCTTTATCCAAGGAATATATNGTGAAAGAGTCCTTCTTATTCCTGCTTTCATCGTANCGATCGCAGATGGACAAAGAGCACAAGCTCCTTGTAGCGAAACAATAACTTCTCCCCTTTCCTCATTTACCTCTTTCACTTTGACACTTCCACCATGTGATTTGAGATAATCTGAAATTTTACTCATTACATAATTGACCTCTTCTATGCCATTTCTGCAAAGTCTTACTTTCTTCCCGAAAATTTCCTCTAATCTAAATATCAATTCACTTAGATTTTCATCAGTTAAATCGGGATTTATTCTTATACCCAAAATCACCTCATCCTTTTTTTCTTCTATTACATAAATGCTTCTTACAAAATTAAATTCACTTTTGAATTTAGATATTTTATCAGAGTAATCTTGAACTATATCGGATTTTACCAACATAAATTCCCCCAATGAACATAAATCTCCCTAAACTTATATTACTATCTTATAATTCCTATTTACAATATTAATTTTCTTCTGACCAAACCTTTAGGTATTCCTCTGGTGGGATTTCAGCAAGACCAACAACTCGTTTTATTTCTGGGAACTCATAAGATAGCTCATTTGCGATAATTTGAGCTATCTGATTTGCAGCACAACCACAGAAAGGAGAACAACCCACCCCATCACCTAAGGCTAACCCTAAAAGAGCCGTTCCCGTTTCTTCATCATAGTCTTTTACCCATACAACAACATCTTCTATTTGAGGACTTGCCTTTATCCTGGGTCTTATCTCCGACAATATAAATTCATTCATTTTTTTTACCTTTTCGTTCTCTACAGCCATAGTTTTTCCCTCCTTTTTTATTTATTCAAGTTACCTTAATCATTTAAAGTTATAATTTCTCTCTAAATTCAAAAATTTTGCAAAAATTCCTCTATAATCCAAAATCAATTCTTTATTAAATTTCCCAACTTACATTTATTAAATTTCCCAACTCACATTTTCATAAATACATGTTTCAAAATCACTTTAAGAGAAAAATCAAATTCCCAAACTTATGAAAGTTTCTTTCTTCTGCTGTAAGATTCTATTACAAAAGACTCTTTGAAGCCTTTACAAATTTGCAAGCATAAATAATAAAAAGAAAGAAATTTCCATAGGTCAACCCTCAATGGAAGTTCTGCGATTGAGAAAGAAATGGAGATTTTCGGGGATGTAAATCTGGGCTGTAAATCAAGAGGACAGATCCCAAAAAGCTCATTTTCGGTGAAGGCAAAATGTGAGAAGCGAGAACACACAGATATCTCGGCAAAGAATGGAAAGTAGAATCTAATTTAACTCAAATTCCAATCTATCTGCCCATTCGTATATGAAAAAACAGAAATTTCAGTAGAGCTTTATTTGAAAAAATCAAGAAAAATCGTCAGGATGGAAAAGACTAAATGAAAAAGACTAAATGAGTTCAAAAGAAAACGGAGGGAAAAAAGACAATGAACACTATTGAGTGCAGGCAAAAANACAGGGGCAGATATATTGAAACTATGAGTCCTGTAATGCGGCGCGGCAAGGGGGTGTGTGAGGGGATGAGCAAAAGGTTATGTCCTGATGACTTTGCTGGGTTTCCTAATATGACTGCGACAAAGCTATATGCTACAAACCTAACCACAGCTTGTAAATTAACACAATTGAATAAAAGCATTTTACTTTTTTATCGCTTTTTTATTGAGATGAGATTTAAAATAAAGTATTATGAGAGAGACAGGGGTTAAAAAGGAACCAATAGGTTTTCAGGAAAGATTAAGAATGTTTGATGAATTCAGAATGGCAAAAAATAAAATCCTATCTCCGGAGGACTTTGTTGAAGTTTCCTCAAAAGATAGAAAAACTGGTGAGATAAGAAAAAGGAAAATGATACTAAAATCTGGATGGAGAAAGATAAAGTTATTTTTTGGTATATCAAGTGAGATCCTTGAAATAAGAAGAGAAAAAGATGGGAACAAAATAATATATTTGTGCAAATCAAGAGTATATACTCAGTCAGGCATGTCAGCAGAAGCAGTAGGTGTATGTTCATCGGATGAACCTGGTAAATCAAATATGCCAGAATATATTTTATCTTCAATAGCACAAACAAGAGCAATAAACAAAGCAATAGCTGATTTAGTTGGAGCAGACTTTGATGAAGATATTGATGTAGAAAAACTTTCCGACGAAGATGTAGATATATCACATATAGAGAGAGGTCAAGAAAATTACAATTATAGTGAGGTATCTGAAAAAGCTCTACCGTCTGAAAAATCCAAAATTATTTCTTTTATATTTGATATGGTAAGAAAGCTTGAAAGTGAAAAGAAAATAAANAAAGGAGAAATTTTCAATAAGATAAAAGAACATATCGGCTTCCCGAAAAATCAACAAATAAGAATTACCGACCTTGATATAGAAACCCTGAAAAAAATAGATTCATTTCTGAGAGCAGAGATTGAAAACCTGGAACAAAAAACAAATTACGAAGAAGAGAACTTTTTCTAATGAGCAGAACTACACTAATACTTTTAACTATTTTGAATTTAGTCCTCTGTATGAAATTTCTTATCATACCATCTATTGAACATTATTTTGAACTCAAAGAAAAACTTTCAGAACTCAAATCTGAATATGAAGATGTGAAGATGAAAAATAAATTAAAGCAGCAAATAATAAATGACATCAGGGAATATACAAAAAAATTAAAAAATGTAGAAATGTTGGACTTATTTTATACACCGTTCAGAATAATATCATCAGAAACGCTAAATTCCGATTCCTCATGCGTAGAAAATATTTGCTTTTTTTCCTATACAAAAAGAGGGGAACTTGAAGGTGAATTTATTGACCTTCTGGCTACAATAAAATTCATAAACGAAAGCAAACACTATCTTGATATCAAAAAGCTAAGCATAAAGAAATCTGAAAAAGGGAAAATAAGAATTGATATAACTTTTGATACCATGCAGGTCCAAGATTAAAAGGTAAAATTATTAANGGCAAATCTGAGAATGTGTGCGTTCAACTTTGAATTTACAAATTTCTGTTAATTTTTACTTTTAATTTCTGTTAATTTTTACTTTTTATTATTCTTTTTCATTTTAGGAATTAAAATAATTTTATGGTTTGGCTATCTATGATTTTTTCTCTTTTTGTCTACCCATTTTACTCTATTTGGAAAACATTACTCTCATCATTTAAAGATAAGGCAAAATTTTCTGTCTACGGGATGGAGGATCACACATATATTATGTCTTTCTCGGTGCTTTTCGGTAAATACCTCGTAGTTTTTTCAAGTATACTGAACACAGCTGCATTTGCATTTATACTTAAAACTTTGGCTCAACCTCCAATCTGGCTACTTGCAATACTTTCNTTCNTCGCTTTTATAGGATTATATTGGATATTTTCAGGAGTAATATATTTTCTTGAACTCCTGTATTACATATCATCAACTACAAGGAAAGTATTAGAGAAAGTAGATAACATAAACAAAGAAATAAAACATACCGATAGAGAACTAGTTCACTAAAATAAATTCATTCCCAAATCTTTTCTCCTTTCTGATAATCTTCATTAGATATTTGAGTTTTTTCTATAAACTTCTTGACATATAGAACTGGTATTAAAGTAGCAGATGAAGCCATACCAATTTCAAAATGAGGATTTTCAAAAAAAATCTTTGAAGCCAGAGGTATATTCTTAAAATATTCACACATGCCAAGGATAGCAAGAGTTCCTTTTTTTGTCTCATATGTTTCCCATATCCTCCATCCCCCTTTACTATCACCTTGCTTTACGAAGGAAAGAATTTTATTACCATCTAACTTTGTTTGANCTATATACTTTACAATCGGCCTTATAAAAGAGATTATTTTTATCTCAATCTCAAATTCANCATCATATATATTTTTGCCCANCTCTCTCAAAACCTTTACGCTCTTTATACCTGGAACAACCTTACTAATCTTTTGCGGGTTCCAAAGAACTTCAATGACATCCTTCTGATCAGCGATAATTTGAACAGCAGAAATAGAAAGAATAGTGCTTCTACCCTCAAGATCCTTACATCTCCTCAACATCGTCACNGCGTCCTTTTCTGTCATCTTTTTGAGAGATTCTATATCTAACTTAGGTAAAGAAAAATTGAAACCATAATCATAATCCCCCAAAAGCAAAAGGAGAACTAATGAAATAAACATAAACATATAATAAAGTTATTTGCTTATGCTTTTGAAATTTTTAGGTTATTTGGAAAATTAGGCTATTTGAGAACAGAAAATTTTCTACGGTAGAAAAAAACAAAAAATAAGATAAAAAAAGCAAAAAATTTTGCATAGTGTATTATAATTTAAGTTATGACGAAGCGAAAAAGAGAACTACCCGTAGCAGGTGATGTTAATGTTATACCTTTCATAGATATGCTATCCGTTATAATAATATTTTTGATAATGGTTGCAAGCTTTCTTAATATCGGAATCGTTGAAAGCTCTATGCCAAAGGCAGGAGGAGGAGAAAGTGCATCTGTTGCTCAACCTGAAAAGAAAAAACAGGAGAAAGAAAAACTAAATCTCACAATAGCTATCACAGATAAAGGCTTTTATGTTGGAGGAGCAGGAGCAATATTGCAAGAAAGAGCAGGGGAACCAACTATTCCCAAAGTAAATGGTAAATATGATTTCAAAGCATTGAACGACAAACTCTGGGAAATAAAACAAAAATTTCCAGATGAATGGGATGTTATAATCTTACCAGAAGATAATATTGACTACCAAACAATAATAAAGACTATGGACGCTGCACGCGAAAGATGGGTCGAAGAAAACGGCAAAAAAGTAAAAAAATATCTCTTTCCAAACGTAGCAATAGCAGCNGGAATTTTCTGAATCCTGAAAGGGAATCAAAATTAAACTAACATCTATAACCTAANCATAAGCNAAAAACTGGTAATAGAAGAAAAACTTTAATTATAATAATATTTTTCAATTATAATAATATTTTTCAATATAAAAAATAACTATTCTTATTCTCACAACAAAGGGCTNTATTGCAAATTCNTTTTTCCCGATGGATTTATACNCCCAGTTAATATCACGCAAGTACCATTAGGAATTATAAATCCTATTGCTATTCCTTGNCAAAGATAATGTTCCTGGAAACCTTTTCTCTCTTGGAGATACTCCCCTAATTCCTAACTCCAATTCTACCGGGAATTACAAAGAAAAAATTATTTAACTCAAAATTTAAAGAAAGATTACTCTCCCCCAAGTAGTGCCTCAAAGTTTATTCCGGGAATATAAATGGGAATTGTAAAATCAATATGGNGACCAGATACAACTANGAAAGCNAAAGGATTTACATATATATTATATTTGCATTTTGATTTGAAATTTATAGCTTAATCTTCGGAACCAAAACTAAATATCAGAAATACTAATAATATCTGCACAAATTCATGGCATTCCGGCAGAATTTGTCTTGTATNGCAAAAGGCAGTTTCATATCAAAAATTTTTATGAATTCTCTCCGAGGAGCAGAATTTATACGAAAGAAGGGAAGCCAAAATTAAACGAGATCAAGTTTTTTCAAGCTTCTACTCTTTTTCCTTATTATCTTTACCACATTACAAGGAGTGAAAATAATATAAAATAGAAAAGATGAATCTTTTTGTGAGGAAAAGTGGGTATTTGGAACCTCGTACCAAATATATTGAAAAAAGAAAGCCAAGAGATTGAATGTTAGGAATTTATCAAATAAGATAAGAATTTATCAATAAGA
>AWOA01000045.1 GCA_000494225.1 Candidatus Calescibacterium nevadense OTU 1 | reverse complement strand
CAAAAAGGGATAAGAAACAGCAAGCAATACAAGGAAAATTAACAATACACCCGCAATCTTTACATCAACTTGCATAAAAAAATGAACTAAAAATAAAAAATAACCTTGTCTTATTCACAAATTGAAAAAATAAAAATAAAGCAGAATTGAAACTAAAATTAAAACTTATGCCTGAAAAAATTCTCATATATGATACAACATTAAGAGACGGAGCTCAAGGATTAGGTTTATCCCTGGACTCTTGAAGATAAAATAAATATTGCTNGCATACTTGACGATTTTGGAATAGATTACATAGTGTGAAGTGCTTTGTGTTCCAGTTAAAAATGATTATGCTGACCTTTGGTTTATTCTGCATCCTCGCTGGAAGTTTTTAATAAATTTATTAACTATTTTATAGTGTGGAAAAAGTTTGAAAGAAAAGGAGATAAAAAATACTTTATGTTTGATTTATTATTGAAAAACAATCAAAAATTTATTAGAAATGAAAAAAGAATTCTGTGTAGCTTATTTATGTGTGACTTGTAGAGAGCAAACATAGTCTAATTTTTTAGTAGGAGTGTCTAATGAAAAAAGATAGAATGGGAAAATGGTGAAGGAATCGCAAAATATAGAGAAACAGTTAATGGAATTAGCTAGCAGGAGGTTAGAACTTAAGAAGATGCGCATGACAAATCTATTAAAAATTGCTTTACCCGATGAAGCGCTTTATCGTGAAATTATGCTTTCGTTGGGATATAAAAATAATAAAGTCCAATTTTTAGAACTTGCCATGATTACTCCTTACTCTGAAATAAGAAAGCTTAAAGATAAGATATTGATTGAACTTGCCCTTCTTCATAGAGCAGGATTTATAGACGCAAATGGAAAGTTAGAAAATTTTGATTTCTCATTAAAGATGGACAAAAATGTGTGGAATTTAAGAGGAGTGAGACCGGCAAATCAACCTCAAAATAGGATAAAGCAGATATCTCATTTGCTTTCTGAGACAGTTGTAAAAGATGGTATATTTAACTTCTTTAAATCAAGGATAGAAAAAAATTATTTTGATGGTTGGGGAAACGATTTCAAGTTAAATCAAAAAATTGCTAACAAGATAGTAAAGAAAATAATGAGTTTCTCAGGAATTGGAGAACAGAGGAAAGCCGATATGTTTTTTAATATCATTCTTCCCTTTTTCTTGGTGATTTATGAAAATGAACAAAATGAAAAATTAAAAGAATTCCTTGAAAATCTTTACGAATATCATAAACCACTTTCGCCTAATTCAGTTATAAAAAGTATGATGAGAAGGTTTAAAATTAAAAACATAAGTTCAGTTAGAGAATATATGGGGTTAATACAACTTTACCATGAAATAATGGGAAAAGTAAACCATGAGGAAATTTGAACAGATCCCTGATATTATAGACAATTCAGAAGTAAAACTTTCGGATGTTTTAAATAAACTTATTTCTAAAGATTCAAGAGTATTCATTGCGACAGCATACTTCAATCTGGAGGGGTTCAAACTCATAAAGGACGGATTGAAAAGAGCCAAAGAAGTAAAAATCCTAATTGGCAAGGCAATCTCTCCAGAAAGTATTATAACACCCGAGTTATTAGAGACAAAACTTCAGGAAGAGATAGAGGAAAAAATTGATGAAGAAGAAACAAAAAATTTAATTGATGAATTTATTTCATTCCTTAAAAATGAAAATGTTGAAATAAAAATTTACAATGAGGGATTTTTCCATGGTAAAATTTATATCGTTGAAGGTGGTATCCCTACAATTGGCTCTATCGCCATTGTTGGTTCTTCAAACCTTACTTATGCTGGTTTAACAAGTAATATGGAATGTAATAGTGTGATTAAACAGGAATCGGCCGTAGAAAGTAATAAAAAATATTTTCTAAAAATTTTCAATGATAAATGTGTAGATTATAAGGAAAATTTAATTTCGCTCATCTCAAGTTTTCATTCACGATATTCCCCGTATGATGTGTATATGAAGATTCTTTATTCATACTTTGAAGATAAACTTACTGAGCCACCTACGGATAAGATGCACTCGCCGATTGTTCTTGCTGATTTCCAGAAAGATGGATATTTATCATCTTTGCAGGCATTAGAAAAATATGGGGGAGTAATTCTTGCTGATTCCGTTGGTCTTGGAAAGACATATCTTGCTTTNCGTCTCCTTGATGACTTTGCATATAGATTAAGACAAAAAGCACTTATTATCTGTCCAGCACAGATCAAAGAAACAATTTGGGAGCCTAAACTCAGGGAATTAGGAATAAGAGCTGATGTTTTAACTCAGGANAAAGTAAGTAGGGATTTTAATCCTGATGATTTTTCCGGTTATGACATCATAGTTATTGATGAATCTCATAACTTCAGAAACTCAAATACCAAAAGATGGAAAAATCTCTTTGAAGCAATTATAAAAGGTAAAAATAAAAAAATTATTTTAATCACTGCCACTCCTGTAAATAATTCTGTATTTGACCTTTACAACCAAATAAGGTTTATCACCAAAGACAACGACGAATTTTTTAAGTCAGCCGGTATAAATAGCCTATGGGGCTACTTTTTAAAAGCAGAGAGAGACAAAGAAACCCTCTTTGATTTACTTGAGGAGATAGCAGTGCGTAGAAGCAGACCATTTATAAGAAAATTCTATCCTAATGCGGTAATTGATGGAAACCCTATCAAATTCCCAGAAAGAGTCCTTTATACTGTAAAATATAAACTTACCGATGTTTATTCGGGAATATATGAAGAATGTAAAAAGGCAATAGAATCGCTCAACCTTGCCAGTTACAACATTGATTCATTTAGAAAGGACATCTTTCAGCTTAAGCTTCAAAGTTTTGAACAAATAAAGGAATTCTTAAAAAAAGAAGGTTGGCCCGATGAGNNGGTTCAAGAGTTGCTGATGACCCTTGGAAGGAACGAATCAGTTATCGCAATACTTAGAATTCTTTTCCTCAAGAGATTGGAATCAAGCGTGGAAGCATTCAGACTTAGTATTAAGCGTTTGCTTGATTTTCAAAACAAATTCTTACAGCTCCTTGATAAAAATAAAATTCTTGACAGAGAATCTTATATAAAGTTTTACTCTGCACAAGCAGAAAATGAAATAGAAGAAGAATATATTGAAAAATTGAACAAGATAGACCCTGATAAATACGAAATTGAAGAAATCAAAGAGAGAACTAAAAAGGATATAGAAATTCTTGAAAACATATACAACAAACTCTCTGGGATTTCAGAAGAGAAAGATTCAAAATTACAGCAACTCATTAACACCCTTCAAAAACTGAAAAACAAAAAAATCATCATCTTTGGCTATTTTAAGGATACAATGAGATATGTTTATAATTACATTAGGCGACCTGAAATTGCATCAAAGATAGGTGTTCAACCCAACAAAATTTCCATAGTTGACAGCGATGTGCATCCTAACGAAAGGAAGGAAAGAATAATAAGATTTTCCCCAGCATCAAATGGATATCCTGAAAAGAAGGGAAGAGATGAAGAAATACAGATTTTAATCTCAACTGATGTTCTCTCAGAGGGTCAAAACCTTCAAGATTCGGATACAATCATAAATTATGACCTGCCNTGGAATCCTGTAAAGATCGTCCAAAGAATAGGNAGGTTGGACAGAATCGGCTCGCCTCATGATGTTATTAATGTTTATAATTTCTTCCCGGAAGATGAACTGGAGTCCCTTTTAAATCTCTTGAAGCGACTATACAGTAAGCTTGATGCTATAAATAGAAGCGTGGGGCTTGATGTTTCTGTTTTGGGAGAGACACCTAACCCAAAGGATTTCGGCTATATAAGAGATATTTTTGATGCAAAGAAAAACGTTCTTGACGAATTGGAGGAATTATCTGAACTTGCTATAGGAGAGTTTTTAAAAGATGAAATATTAAGGTATATACAATCCGAAGGAACTAAAAAGATACAAAAAATTCCTAATGGTGTAGGTAGTGGAATAAAGAGAGAGGGAAGGAAGGGCGTTTTCGTAGCATTTAAAGATAATGAGAGATATTACTGGTGTTTTTATGATGTTGAAAATGATAAAATTATTGAGAATCGTCTTGAATGTATTAAGTTGATAAGATGTAATAAAGACGAGCCATACGTGGCTCCACCGGAANATTTGAATGTATATCAGATCATAAGAAAGGTAAAAAATCATATAATTTCAAGGTTAAAGACAGCAGAAGTAAAACCGCTTAAACTTAAAACTCCTCAAAATTCTATCGTTAATTGGCTACAATCNGTTGGNAATATTGCTAAACATCTTATGTCATATTATTCAAAACCTTTGCCAGAGATGTATCTTAGAGAACTCAAAAAATTATGGTTAAATTCAAAAGATCTAAGCGCAGAAGATCTAATAAAAATTCTTGAGAAATTTAAAGAAGAACACCCGATTGGAGAGCCGATTGAACAGAGCCCGCCAAAAGAAAGTGAAGATAGAGAGATTAAACTTAAATTAGTTGGATATATAACAATAACTAATTAAGGAGGGAAAAATGAGTGGGCTAAACGAAAGTATCATTAATATTTCAAAATACAAAAGTATTTCAGCTATTTCAAATCTTTTCAAACAAATGGGTTATAATAAAGCCAAAGTAATTCCCCTTGATAAGACACAGTATGAACTGCCACCAAGAGCCAATGAGCTTATCCAAGAATTCTCACTTATCTGTGATTATGACAAACAGTTTCAGATCTACTTTGTGAAAACACCATCAATGAGAAGGACTGACTTTAGAACCATTATTGAGCCTTTTTACAGAAGATTTCCCAATGTAAATACGCTTTTCATCTTCACAAATGATTTTAGCGAACTTGCCTTTGTGAGCCCCCTTAGAATACCTTTTGACACCACTAAAATTAAAATCCTTTTGAGAACACTCTATCTTGACCCGTCAAGCCCCTATCACACAGACCTTGAAGTCCTTGAAATGATAAGAATTAATCCTGATGAGCAAACTCCCGATATTATCTGGCAAAAACATAAAACGGCATTTGATGTTGAAAGGGTAACAAAGGAGTTCTTTGAAGCATATAAGAATGCCCTAAACTTTATAAGAGATGAAATCTTAATTCCACAAAATAAAGCAGACTATTCAAAATGTCACTCCTTTGCTCAACAACTTCTATCAAGGATAATGTTTCTTTATTACTTGCAGAAAAAAGGATGGCTTAAATGGAAAGATTATGTGCCTGATAAAAGATATATCAAAAACTTGTGGCAAAAATACAAAGAGTATAGAAAAACTCCAAATAGCTTTTATTCTGAGTGGCTTTTTGCTTTATTCTTCTATGCTTTCAATAAAAAGCATGATTATTCAAAAAGCCAGCTTCCTGAAGAGATAAAGGAATCTTTTATTCTTATGCCATTTCTAAATGGCGGACTTTTTACCCCAAATGAACTTGACGAAATTGGTTTTGAAGTGCCCGATATAGTTTTTGAAATGCTTTTTGATGTTGACCCACTGGATAAAAACAAAGGGTTCTTTGAAAGGTTTAANTTNACCGTTCGTGAGGATACTCCTCTTGAGGTTGAAGTTGCCGTTGACCCTGAGATGCTCGGTAAAGTCTATGAATCATTGATNGCAGAAGAGGAAAGACAAAAANNAGGNATTTTTTANACTCCNAGGGTAGANATAGANCTTATGTGTAGGCTTTCACTNGTTGAATATCTTTTTGAAGAGACGAAAATCNCAAAAGATGACCTGATATCCCTTATATTTGAACCAGAAGAGATTNANAATTACCACAATATTNAAAACCTTCGGAAAATTAAATCAGCGCTTGATNGTGTAAAAATCGTTGACCCTTGCGTTGGCTCTGCNTCTTTTTTAGTCGGTATGATGAANGTTCTTGTTGAAATCCATAGCCATCTTACAAGGAAACTTGAAGGAAGAGAAGAAAATCTTTTTGCATTGAAGCAAAAAATAATNCTTGAAAATCTCTANGGNGTTGATGTTAAAGATTGGGCTGTTATGGTTGGAGAACTCCGTCTGTGGCTTTCCCTCATCATAGAAACTGATGAAAAATATATGAACATCTACACAAAACCACTCCTTCCAAATCTTTCTTTTAAGATGCGTCAGGGAGATTCACTTGTTGAAGAGATAGCAGGACAAAAAATTTTGTTAAGAAAAGAATTCGGCATCATTTCTCCATCACTAAAAAACAAAATTCAAGAACTTATTGATAAAAAAGCACAATTTTTCTCA
>AWOA01000044.1 GCA_000494225.1 Candidatus Calescibacterium nevadense OTU 1 | reverse complement strand
AGTCTACTTGAAAGCATAATTTTGGGAATAGTTCAAGGTATTACTGAATTTTTGCCTATATCAAGTTCTGGACATCTTGCTTTCTTCAAACAAGCGATGAAGGTCAAAATTGAAAACCCTCTCTTTTATGATGTATCTTTACACATAGGAACTATTTTCTCTGTTCTTTTTGTTTTGAGAAAAGAAATTTTAGATTATATCAAAAAAAAAGAAATGCTTTTGGGAATTATTGTTTCTTTTATTCTTACAGTACCAGTTGCTTTGGTTTTTTGAAAATTTTGCTGAAAGGGTAGAAGAAANCCTTATTTTGTTATCATTTTCCTTTTTTGTTGGGGCATTAATTCTTTTTTCTTCAAGATTTTTGCGCCTCAACTTGAAAAATCATTTCATAAAATATGCTTTGATTGGCATTATGCAAGGAGTTTCTGCTATCCCGGGCATTTCTCGTTCAGGAACTACGATATCTACTGCTTTTGTGGTAGGATTTACCCCTCAAGAAGCTTTTTCTTTCTCCTTTGTATTATCAATTCCGACTATTCTTTCTGCAATTTCTTACAAATTAATGAAGGTTCTTTTGGGAAAAGAAGCTCTCTCTGGCGTTGAATTTTCACATTTATTTTTTGGTATTCTTACTTCATTTGTTTTCGGTGTTATATCACTTTACATTTTAAGAAAAATTGTAATAAACTATAAACTTTGGACTTTTGGAATATATATGCTCTTTATGTCTGTTATTTGCGCTATATGGAAATTTATTTTATAACGTTAAACTTATAGGAACCTCAGCAAAGTCATCTCAAAGGCTCTTACAGCAACTATCATAGATGCTTGCAATACACTTTCTCTCAAAGTAAGATCTACCGATGCGGAAGCCATATCAATTTCCTCTATCTGAGATTTTGTTATAGTGTTTTGTACCTTTACAAATTCAAGAAAATCTTGACTTTTTTGGGTAAAACTTATATTCTCTCCTACTTTTGCTCTGAGTGAGTTTAGCATCTCGTAAGCTTTTTCGATATCAATTACTGCCGATCTCAGAAGCTCTTGCAAATTGCCTTCTTTTTTCTGCTTCAATATATCAGACAAGTTTTTGAGAGTGGGCAGGATTCCATTTATACCTTTTGATGGGTCGCCAAAAATTTCTTTGCCAGGTGTTCCTATTTCTACCATTTCATTTTTTATCTCAACAGAAAAACTTTCATCGTTTCCGTGATATTCAGGAATTCCATCTCCTCCAAAATCCGCGAAAATTCCCATACTGTCTTCCATTACTGAGAACTTGAACCCAGGGGTAGAAGATAAAAGTTGAAGTTTCCCATCCGGTGAAACGCTCGCGAGCACAAGTCCTAACCCTTCTGAATTTATCCTGTTTGCAAGGTCAGAAATCCTATCAGAATCAAAATATTTTATTTCTTTTGATAATACCGTATTACCTGTATCATCATAAACTTCAAGTTTGAATTTTCCCTCTTTTATATTGAATATATTTCCGAAGGTCTGCGATGGATCTACCCCTTTTTGAGCTACCCAGTTTTCTTGTTTTATTATTTCCCTATCTTCATATGGTTTTCTGAAAAATCTTGAATTCGGAACTACTTTTGTCCCGCCAAATAAATACCTCCCATTTATTGAGGTGTTTGCGATTTCAACTGCTGCCATGAATAGTTCATCTACTGAGCTTGCAAGTGAGAGCAATTCTTCCGTAGAATTAGCATCTATACCTCTTTCTGCATTAAGTTTTGCCTTTGCAAGAATATCAGATAATTTAGACAAAGCTTCTTCTTTTGCTTGTAAGATTCCTGAAACCTGTGACGAATCAGCTAAATCTCGCGATATTTTTGATATTCTCACTTGAATTGTTCTTGCAAGAGAGTATTGAGATGGGTTATCAGACGGTCTTATAATTTGAAGTCCAGATGAAATTCTCTTTTGCAAATCAAAGACATTTGCTTGGTTTTTAACTATTGCATCTTGACGAGTGTCAAAAAGAAATTTTGTTGGTACTCTCATTTTTACGTCCTCCTCCTTTGCTTTATTTTATTATCCACCTACTAATCCTAAAATTGTAAGTAAAAGTTCGTCGGTTATTCTTACTATTCTTGCTGATGCTTCAAAAGCTCTTTGAAACTCAATAACTCTTACGAACTCCTCGTCTAACGATACCCCTGATCTCTGCTGGATCTGCTCTTCGAGAGTTCGGACAGCAAGCTCTTTTGCGGAAAACTCTATATTAATAAAGCTTAAGTTGACCCCAATTTCACTTTGAATTCTTGTGTATATATCAAATATTGTTTCTGCACCGTTTATCTTTTCCTCGCGTAAAGCTGCAATTAAATTCGCAATGTCGTTGTGAAAAGGAGCGGAGGGATCAGAAGACGAGGCTACCCGTAGCGGATTTTCTTTAAATTCCTGAGCTACATCAAAATCAAAAACATTTTTTCCTACTAAAAGTGTATCTAAACCAAGAGATACTGAAAGCCCTCCTGTATCATTGTATATATCAAATGTGAAGCCAGAATTTGCTTCTATTTTTAGTTTTTTGTCCGTTGTTATTTGAGCGTTAATGTATCCTAAATTTCCGGGGTCAGAGTTTATGAAGTTTGCAATGTTGGCTATCCCATCAACATTTGGATCATAGAAGATTGTAAATGTTGAAATTAAGTTTCCGTTTTCATCATAGATTGCTATTGATAAAGAACCGGGAGATGCTGTGTATGGTAATCCGGCGGAATTTATTGGAGTAAAAGGATCCGATGCAGAGTATTCTGACGTTAAACTTTGAAAGTGTGCAACTCCAACTCCTTTTGCATGTCTTTCTCCAACTACCTTTATTATCTGCTGCGCAAGCAAGTTTATTTTTGTTAATACACTCACTAACGTTTCATCTCTTGTTTTTAAATTTCCTCCGATTGTGCCTCCGATTATGAATGGAGTTATATCCCAAATATGACCTCTGCCATCTATATACTTTATTTTTTGCAGAAGTTTCCCTGTGCCATCTATTGGATTTGATGGATTCTGTGGGTCAGCTTCTACTTTGAGAGAAAAAGCTCTATCTTTGTCTACAAGAACTTGCCCCCCTTCTCTTATATATACATTTATCATTCCATTATCTTGTTCAAATGTATCTATGTTTATAAATTCTGAAAGTTTCCTTATAAGTAAATCTCTTTTATCTTTGAGAGTATTTACATTCTCTTTTGCTGCTGATAGTTCCGCTATTTTTTTATTGAGACCCGCTATTTCGTTCAAAATATTATTTACCTCTGTTATGTTTTCTGAAATTTGTTTGTCTATGTCTTCCCTTATTTTGACTATTGAGTTAGCTAATTCTTTAAATCTTGCGATCATGCTTTGAGCTTTGAGGACAACATTTTGTCTTAAAGATGAGTTTTCCGGGTTTGTTGCAAGTTCTTCGTAGGCATTAAGGAAAGCATCTATTGCGTTAAGAAGTCCAGCTCCCTCTGAGTCGGAAAGTAAGGATTCCACTTGGCTGATTTTTTCTTTTTGAGCTTCAAAAGATTTCAGGGTTTGCAGTTCAGCATGCATTCTTTTTTCAAGAAAGAAAAATCTTTCTCTTTTTGCTCCTTCAAATAAAACACCTACCTGACTTGGCGATAGAGGAGAGAGTAGGGGGGTTTGCCTCGTGTATCCTTCTGTTTGAGCATTTTCAATGTTTGTTGATACTATCTGGAGTGCGGATCTTGAAGCAAACATTCCATTTTTTGCTCCGAAAAGTATGTCCTTTATTCCTGTCACTCCAAAGTATGGAAAATCGGAAAAAAGTTTAATTTTTTGAGCATATTAAAGCTAAATTTTTTGAGCCCATTGATTTGAACCTATTTTTTGAGATAAAATCTTCTTACTGGGTATTTTTTCCTTTTTCTTTTCTTGTTTTGGTTTTTTATATCCTCAAAATTACTTTTCCTTTTCCTGATATTTCAAAAGAATCTTGAAGGAAATTGAGCTTTACATCTCCAATAGTTCCTATGAAGTTTACAGCTGAAACTCTGGTTTCTTCATTTATATTTTTTATAAATGCTTTGGATTTTGCCGTGTGTATTATTACTTTTCCTTGCCCTGATAATTCAACTAAGTCAAAGAGCTTTTTTATTTTTGTAGAGTTGTATTTGAAAGATGGTTCAAAGCCAATAAGGAATGGTTCTAATACTATGGCTTTTTCGTGTTCTTCATTTACTTCAAATGCGGATATATATTCTGTTGATAACATTATTTCGCAGTCAATTCCTCTTATTTTTAAGAACTTATGATTTTTCCCACCAAAAAACTCATTTCTGATCTTTTGCTCCTCTATTTTTTTGAGCGGGAATATTTTATAAGTTCCTGATATAAAAATTATAAAGGTTTCCCTTAAAACTATTTCGCTTTCTCCTTTTAGAGATATTTCTAGTATTCTTCCTCGTCTTAATATTCCTTCTTTTTCTTCTAGCTCTTTCAGCTCTATTTTATCCTCTTCCTCTTTTATCCTTTCTTCTTTACTTATTTTCTTCTCTTTTTCCTCTTCCTCTTTTGCTATTTCTGCTCCAATACTTTCTTCAATTTCTCTTTTGAGTTCTTCAACTTTTTCTTCGAGTTGTTCGATATCCTCTGCACCTTCTATTTGTGGAATGGTTTCTTCTATATCCTCTGTTATTTCCTTCTGTTCTTCAAATTTTTCCTTTTCCTCTTCAATTTCTACCTTCGCTTCACTATCTTTTAGTTCTTCTTCTGGTGCTTCTTCTTTTTTTTCTTTTTCTTTTTCTTCCTCTTCCTCTTCGGCTTTTCTTTTTCCTTCTTGTTTCTCTTTTTCATATTTTCTCCTTTCCTCTTTTCTCCTTTGACATTCATCAAGGAGTTCGAAGACCTTTTCTGAATCTGCGAAGAGCATAGCACCTTCTCGTAGAACTCTTTCAGCATCTTCTAATTTACCTGCTTCCATTAGCGAACGCGAATAATTGAGGAAGAGGTTCAGGTTTTCTGGGTATTTTTTGTAAAGTTCTTCAAAGACTTCGGAAGCTTTTTCAAATTCTCCTTTTTTGAAGAGTGCTATACCATAAAGGTTGAATAATTTATCGTCTTTTGATTTTGAGTATTCCCTTTCTGCAAGTTCTATTGCTTGATCTATTTTCCCTTCTTTTATGAGTTTTTGAACTTCTGAGAGCATTACATAAAATTTTAAAAACCTCAAGCCAATTTTGTTAAATTTAAAGAGTGTTTTATTATTATGATTATATTTTATTTAACTTTATTTAACTTATTTTATGAACTTATCATGGATTTATACAGAAATAGCTTTTTGTTTGTTTGTTATTTTGTTTTTTGTTTTTAGAATTCGTTTTTTAAAATTTTAGGATTCGTATTCAAGTTTTCTTTTTAACTCTTCTCTTTGTCTCATAAGCCAGTATTCTCTTATATTTCTTCTGTCATCCTCTAATATTTCGGTAAATTGTAGTCCGAGGCGTGTTTTCTTTTGTTCTCCATCTCCTATGAATCTTATTTCTGCTTTTCCTGAAACGATTGCCCATTCGTGCTTTTTCTGATTTTCTTTTGTTGGGATTCTAAAAGCTACCTTCACTATGTCCATTAATTTTATCTTATCTTTTGGAACTTCCAAATCTATTCCCATTCCGTATTCGTTTATGTCTACTAAGTTACCTTTGAATATTCCAAGACCCTGAAATTCTATATTTACATCTATCGGTTCTGCTGGGTTTGGTTTTACTCTTAAAGCAGACCTCCCCGATTTCCTTTCAATTTTTTCTGGGAAAGAAAATATTAAAGATGTTTTGTATATACCTTTGTATATTGATTGGAATGAGAATTTACCGTTTGAGTCGGAGTATTCAAACTCAACTTTATCTCCGGGTTTTAGTTTCTCTTTATATTTTGGATTTTCAAATTCTTTCATCAAAACTATGTATTCCCCTCCTTTCATCATAGCAACTTTTTCTACCGTTGTAAAATATGATCTATCATCTCCTGGAATTTTTGCTTTTATTGGAAGTTGATGTTTGGCAAGTTCTTGAATGTGTTTTAATCTTACAGGTTCTTTATGAAGTTCTTCAACATAAAATAGACTTACCTCTTTTTGTTCAAATTCTTGCATACTTGTAGTATTATTATTACTTATTTTTATTTTAATTTTATCAATTTTTTCTTCACTTTTGTAATTTTTCGTTTGATTTTTATTTTTTTGAATTTGCTTATTTTTTTCGATTTCTTCGTCCTTTTCTTCTTTTCTTTTTGCAAATAAACTGCCAAAAATCATATTTTTTCACCTCCTTTATATTTATAATCGTAATCACTACGAAAAAAATAGTCCATTTTCTGAAACTTTTATGATTAATTTATGAGATAAAAACAGAAAAATCTTTCATTTTTATGTATATATTGGTTAGCAGAGTTAAATAAAAGTTAGAATTTATCTTTTTTGTTCGGAAGGCTTTATAAGAACTTATTTTCGGAAATCTCAGTAAAAATATTAAAAAAAGTATTACATACGTTTACATTCATTATGTATCACATTAAATTTCTGATTGCGTTGAATTATTTTGTTTGAATCATTTTTGTTTTTTTGGTGAGTATTTTTTCTCTTGTGAGAAAGTTTTCTGATTTGTCTTCCGCACTCTCTGATTTCCTGAAGGAATACGATAAAGATTTGTGGAGTGAATTCGTAATATCAAGTAATTGGAGTAAAATAGGGGGTAGGAGGAAATTTTCTTCTTTGAAACTGCGAGGTGGAGTGCTTAAAATCTCAACACCAGATGCAACTCTGCGAAACTTCATTATAAACCAGAAAAGTTATGTTATTGATAGAATAAATGAAATTCTTGGTGAAAAAATAGTAAATGAAATTGATGTTTTCGGGGTGGATTATCCCGTCTTCAAGATGTTCTCGCGTAAGATGAAAAGCAAAGAACAAGGTGAAAAATGGCAAAAAAAATGGAAAGAGGAATCAGGAAATAGCAGTAAGAAATGAAACCTCACCTAATTTTAGCCTATATGATAAAAATCGTAAATCTTTTTATTCACAAATTTTTCAGATTTATAGGTTTTTTTGCTGTCGATCTTTATATAGCTCTTAAAAATGCACTTGGAAAAGATAGAGCTCTTGAAATTATGAGGAATTTAATGACGTTCTTGGGGAGAGCAAGAGCTCCTATAATGGCAAAAATGCTAAAAGTAGATTTATCTGATATGGCTTCCTTATCAAAAATACAGGATGCGGAAGATTTTATATTGGGCGTAAAAGGTATTTGGGCGGAAAGGGGAAAGAATTTAGCTATAAAAGACGAGCTTTTTTGTCCTTTCGCAAAAAGGTTAAGAGGTCATTCAGAATTCTGCCAAATACTTGTCAGAGATTTTGAGTTGGCTACTTTTAAAACTCTTAATCAAAGCTACGAGCTATCAATAGAAGGAAAGCTACTATCAGAAGGAGGAAAATATTGTAGATTTATTCACAAGATAAAATAGAGTAAATAACTTATTTATCTATGGCAAAAATAGTAATCGGCGCAGACCATGCTGGCTTTGAACTCAAAGAAAAAATAAAAATATTCCTTCAAGAGAAAGGATTTGAGGTTGAAGATAAAGGAACTTTCTCACATGATAGAGTTGATTATCCTGATTTTGCTCGCCTTGTATCAGAAGATGTATCCGGTGGAAAAGCTGACTTAGGAATACTTGTATGTGGTACCGGAATAGGCATGAGTATAGTTTCAAATAAATTCCCAAAGGTCAGAGCAGCATTGGTTTATAATGAATATACTGCGAGGATGGCAAAAGCTCATACGAATGCAAATATTCTTGTATTTTCGGGAAGAGTTATATCGCCGGAGTATGCAAAAATCTTGCTCTCAACATTTTTTGAAACAAGTTTTGAAGGAAATCGCCATCAAGAAAGAATAGAGAAAATAAACGATATAGAAAAAGAAATCTTGGAATCTTTTGCTTCTTATTTTAGAGAACTCCAAAGATTTGATCCAGAAGTTTTTAATGCGATAGTTAATGAATTTGAAAAACAGGAAAATATGATAAATCTTATAGCTTCGGAAAATCTTACGAGTCTGAAAGTGCTTTTGACTCTTTTTAATCCCATGAATAACAAATACGCGGAGGGATACCCCGGAAAAAGATATTACGGTGGATGTGAATTTGTTGATGCTGTTGAGGAATTAGCGCGAGAGCGTGTTAAGAAACTTTTTTCAGCAGAATACGCAAATGTGCAACCTCATTCGGGAACACAAGCGAATCAGGCTGTTTACCTTGCTTGCCTTGAACCAGCAGATAAGATTTTGAGCATGGATCTTGCTTCTGGGGGACATCTTTCTCATGGTGCTCGTGTTAATTTTTCGGGGAAATTATATAAACCAGTTTTCTATACCGTTGATAACAAAAACCATCTTATAGATATGGATATGGTAAGAGATATTGCTAAAAAAGAGAGACCAAAAATTATAGTCGCTGGTGCATCATCTTATCCAAGAGTGATAGATTTTAAAGCGTTTTCTGATATAGCAAAAGAAGTAGGTGCATTCTTCTTGGCAGATATTGCTCATCCCGCTGGACTCGTTGCTGCTGGTGTTTATCCATCTCCTGTTCCTTATGCTGATTTCGTCACATTTACAACTCATAAAACTTTGAGAGGACCTCGGGGTGCCGTTGTTCTTTCACGAACCGAATTTTCAAAAAAGATAGATTCTGCTGTCTTTCCGGGATCGCAAGGGGGACCATTTATGCATGTCATAGCAGCAAAAGCAGTGTGTTTCAAAGAAGCTATGCAGCCTGAATTCAAAAATTATGCAGAACAGGTCGTGAGGAATGCAAGGGTTCTGGCGGAAGAATTTGCAAAAAGGGGATATAAAGTTATAACAGGTGGAACAGATTCTCATATAGTTCTTATTGATGTTTCTCCAAAGGGAGTATCTGGTGGAGATGTTGAGCGTGAACTATATAGAGCCGGTATAGTTTTGAATAAAAATGTTATACCTTTTGACCCAAGACCTCCTATGAATCCATCTGGAATAAGAATAGGAACTCCTTCCGTTACGACAAGAGGAATGAAAGAAGAAGAGATGAGAATAATTGCTTCACTTATAGATGACGTTATATCTTCCCGTTTTTCGGAGGAAGTTGTTTTGAGAGTGAGAAATTCTGTTGCTGAACTTTGTAGAAAATTTCCGTTCTATTCAGATTTTATTCAAAAATTTGTCTCATAAAGATTTTTTTATTTCAATCCTTGGAGAATTCTGATNCTTTTTCATTCTAATTCTCTTTCTTCCTCTTTTATTCCTGCTATTTCTTGATGTCTTTCTATTATTTTTTGTGGATTAAGATATGTTATTGAGCCTCGGGGAGTTATTATTCTTCCTATTATTGTTTCTCTGAATTTTATTCCTACTTTTGGCGGTTCGGATATGGAGTTGGGAGATACAATCTCAATAAAAACATTATCTGCTACTATGCATATTGGACCGATTTCTTTTGAAGCTCTTATTATTATCCCAAGCTTACCTTTCAAGTCTCCTTTTATCTCCCCTATGTCAAAAAAAGATAGTAGGTCAAAAATCGGAATTACCTCTCCCCTGACATATATTAGTCCTTTCAAATATTTTACATTTGTGTGAATATCAAGAATACTATCTGGTATTTTTGTTATCTCTTCAAGATGTTCAAGGTTCACTCCGTAGATTTCTTCTCCTATTGCAGCGCATATTATCTTTATTTCTTTTTGATATGAGGGAAGAACCCTTGCTTTTTCTTCCATAACATAAAATTTTAAAAAGAATTTTCTTATCAATTGACTTACTAAAATAAAATGATGTCAAGTAGGTCAGATGAATTTGGTGCAATCGGCAAATATGATGTTGCAACTTTGGCTGGTGGATGTTTCTGGTGTCTTGACGAAGTTTTTGATAAATTGGAGGGGGTTGTTGAGACACAGGTTGGTTATGCAGGTGGAAGCAAACCGAATCCAACTTACGAAGAAGTTTGTTCGGGTGATACTGGACATCTTGAAGCAGTTCAAATAAAATTTGATCCAGCTGTTTTATCATATAAGGAGCTTCTACTTGTTTTCTTTGCCAATATAGATCCACGCGACCCAGATGGGCAGTTTGCTGATAAAGGTCCTCAATATAGAACTGCTATTTTCTATCACAATGATGAGCAAAGATATATTGCCGAAGAAGTAAGAAATTATATTGAAAAGTTGTTTGGTTATGTCGCAACTGAAATAAGGCCTTTTGTGAATTTTTTTCCTGCAGAAGAGTATCATCAAAAGTATTACAAGAAAAATCCAATAAGATATTGTATTTATAAGTTCTTTTCCGGAAGGGAAAATTTTGTGAAAAACGTGTGGGGAGATAAATTTTTTTTGAGGCTGAAGCAACATCCAAAGTATAAAAGGCCTCCAGACGATCAGATAAAGAAAATGCTAAAACCTATGCAGTACTATGTCACTCAGCAAGGGGGAACTGAACCACCTTTTGAAAATGAGTATTGGGATAACAAAGCTGATGGGATATATGTTGATGTTGTTTCAGGAGAACCATTGTTTTCTTCTCTTGACAAGTTTGATTCAGGAACTGGTTGGCCATCTTTTACAAAGCCTCTTGAACCGGATAACATAGTATATAAGGTTGATACAAGTTATGGTATGATAAGAATAGAGGTAAGAAGTAGATATGCGAATAGCCACTTGGGACATGTTTTTGATGATGGCCCTCCTCCCACTGGTTTAAGGTATTGTATAAATTCAGCTGCTTTAAGATTCATCCCACTTGAAAACCTCGAAAAAGAAGGATACGGAGATTATGTTAAACTCTTTGCAGAGAAAATCAAAAATAGGTGATAGGTAATAAGAAGCATGGAAAATTATTCTTCTAATATTATTGCAGTTTCTGTTTCTTACAATAATTTTGATGGTTTGAAATTTTTATGTGAGAATCTTCTATCTCAAAGACTCAAACCTAAAAAATTTTTGGTTGTTGACAATGCATCGGAAGATAATACTCCAAAAATAAAGGAGCTTTTTCCCGAATTCGTAATATACAAAAGGCTTTCAAAAAATTTGGGAGCAGATGGTGGCTATTACTACGCATTGTCTTATGCTTATAGGATATCTGATTTCCTATTTATAACAGACGATGATACCNTATATCAAAGTGACGCTTTGTACGAGCTTTTCTATGGCTTTTTGGAACTTGAAAAAAATTTCTGTGTAGGGGCTGTGAGATGTGCGTGGGAAGGTTTCAAGGAAGATAAGCCAAAGGAAATTTTTTCTTCTGTTTGGACCGGCGTACTTATGAAATCATCTGTTATAAAAGTTGTTGGACTCCCTCGTAAGGATTTCTTCATATACGGCGGAGATGATGAGTTTTTTACAAGGATGACAAAGAAAGGTTTCAAATTTTTTCTTATTCCATCGGCGAAATATCTTTCAAGACCTTCGGGACACAAAATCTCTTATTCTATTTTCGGAAGAAAAATAACTTTTTATTCCGATGTCTTCAGACTTTATTATTCAATAAGAAATGAAACTTTTATATATTCTCGTATGAAAAATAAAGATTTTCCAAAGNTTTTGAGAAGAATTATTGTCCTATCTTTAATATTAAGAGATAAAGGNAAAATAAAGGCTATACTTGAAGGTTTTATTCATGGAATTTTAGGAATTCTTGGCGAAAATAAAAAGTATCTTCCAGGAAGATTAAAATATGTATAAAAAACTAAATATGTATAAACTAAAAGATTTATAGATTAAATTTTATTTTTGGGCAAAAAATATGACTCTCTTTATTTCGTTTTGTTTTTTTTAGTTTTCCTTTTCTTTTTTTGTAGTACTCGTAAATTTTTTCTACGACATAGTCAACATCTTTTTCTTTCATTCCGTAAAATATTGGCAACCTTATCAATCTTTTGCTTTCTCTTGTAGTGAATTTGTCTTCTCCTCTGAACTCTCCGAATTTTTGGCCAGCCGGTGAAGTGTGTAGCGGAACGTAGTGAGGGGCAGATTCTATTCCATTTTCTTTTAGAAAATTTATAATTTTTTCTCTTTCCTCTTCATTCTTTGTCTTTATGTAGAAGATGTGGCCGTTTATTTCACAGTTTGGTGGAACTTTGGGTAATTCTATTTCATTTTTTATTTCAAGGTCTTTGAGTTCATTTTTATATCTTTGCCATAGTTTAACTCTTGTTTTTTTTATCTCATATGCTCTTTGTAGTTGAGCATATAAGAAAGCTGCATTTATATTGCTCATTTTGTANTTCCCCCCGAGGTCAACCCATGAGTACTCTTTTACTTTCCCGAGAAGAAATTCTTTTTTATTTGTTCCTCTATACATTATTACTTCTGCTTTTTCTTTGAATATCTCTTTATTTATTATAAGTAGTCCTCCTTGGCCTGCGCTAGTGTAATTTTTTGTGTGGTGGAATGAGAATACACCTAAATCTCCTAGTGTTCCGAGATATTTTTCTTTATATTTTGCGAGCATTGCGTGAGCNGCATCTTCAACAACGAAGATATCATACTTTTTAGCTATCTTTAAAATTTTCTCCATCTCACAACTTACACCTGCGTAATGAACTGGCAGGATCGCTTTTGTTTTTTTTGTAATCGCCTCTTCTATCAAGTTCTCATTTATGTTCATGGTATCTGGTCTTATATCCACGAATATTATTTTTGCGCCTTTTGATGCAAAAGCCGTTGCAGCAGATACGAAATTATATGATGGCATTATTATCTCGTCTCCTTCTTTTATTCCTAATAACTGAGCGCAGATCTCAATAGAGGTAGTACAGGACGATGTAAGGAAAGCTTTTTTACATTTCAACTCTTCTTCAAACCATCTCTCGCATTTTTTTACGTATTCTCCGTCTTCACCAAAGTCTCCCTTTTTTATTGCGTCAAGTATATATTTTATCTCATTACCAACAAGTGTCGGATTGTTCAAAGGAATTCTTATCTTGTTCATTTTTTTTATATTTTACGTTTTACCTTTATTTCTTCCCTTTGATTTTTATTCTTCAAATTCTATCTCATATATGTAAAAGTATTTTGACTTGAAAATTTCTTTTAAGAAAGTTTCATCCTCGCCCTTAGCTTTTTCTCTTATTACATATCTTACTTCAAATTTATTTANAANTTNTTTCAGTNTACTATTATCTAGTTCTTCGAACTCNTNGAGAAATTTTTCNTGNATTTCTTTTTTGNTTTGTGGCTTTTCTATCGGNATTCCNATTTCNCCNATGATTGCCCTGAGTTCATATATGTTTGGTTTTTCTCTCAAAGGCTTAATATAAGCCGCAACAATATTTTTTACTTCCTCTGAATTAAATCCTTGAAGTTTCATATCAACTATATTTCTTTCAAAGATTTCTCTATCCCCTATGTAGGTGAAAATATATGTTTTTGGATTAAGTTGTGGTATTAGGGTTTCTCTGAAAATTACAGCCGACAAATTTTTTGGCAAAGATATTACTTCATTTTCTTTCACTTCGTTTTTTATGAAATATGATATTATCTTATATTCGCTTTTTAGAATGATTTGTTCTCTTACGTGTTTTAGGGTCCCAATATTTTCAATTAGTGTTTTTTCTGATGATATAAACATTCCAAGAAATATTGCTGGGATTACAAAGCTTATTGTCAAATTTGCAGCTGAACTTAAATAATTTAGAATATTTCTCAATTTGGTTTTTGAAACTAAATCATATATAGCAGAAAATATAGCTATAACGGAGAATATATAGAAAGCGTAATAAAAGTGTCTTTCTTGGATTGTTATTTTTGTGATTCCGTTTTGATAACCTAAAATCAAATTAGAAATCAAAACAAAAAATAAAACTTTTCCTTTCCACCCCTTCTTCAAAAGATATAAGCCTGAAATTATACCTAAAACAATAATTACATAGTTTCTTTTTTCTTGGGCAAATTCAAAGCTTTCCGCTCTGAACTTCGTAAAAAGAATTGCTCTCATTAGCATAGCTTCCGAGTTAGGATTTTGTGTTTGGAGAAAATTAAATACAACCGCTGGTAAAGCTAGAAAAAAAGCGACCGATGAAATTTCTATTAACTCCTTTCTTTTTTGTTTTGAGAAAACGATTAAGAGAAAAATAAGAATTAGCGCATGTACATAATAATAAAATTGACCATAAAAGTTCAAAGCAAATATTACACCATAAATTATCTTTTCTTTGAGGCTTAGATTTTTTTTGTCATCTATTTTTATTATGAGATATATAAATAGAATAAAAGGTAAAATGAGAGGGTTAGGATTAAATGCTCTATGAAATATGAAGCCAAAAAAAGCAGAGTGAGGAAAATTCATATCTCCTTGAACAAATTTCAGTAGAGGATAAACATTTAAAACTATGATAGATAGTGTAAGAAAAGCAAGATGACTCTCCTTAATAAACCTTTTTATTATAGCAAATATTAATGGAGGTATAAATATAACTCCGGTAATCTTTAAAAAAACATTAATGTANGAGAAACTATGGAAAATCTCATATGTTGCTCTACAAAGGAGCAAAAATAACGGCAAAGTAAAACATCTTTCATTTTTTACCTCACAGAATTTGCAGCCGTGTATGAAAATGTTTATCCAGTTATCTTCATCTCCTGACATTGTGAAAGGAAAATCATATTTTATTACAAGATATAAGTAAGGAAGAAATATAAGCGATGAGAAAATGACCAATCCTGTTATTTCATAGAAGGAAAAAACCTTTCTATTCCTGTCTCCTTGGAATAATGCTAATCTTGAATCCCTGTCTTTATCGGCTTTTTCCTTTATTCTCACGATAATATTTTACATTTTTGAAGTTTATTTTTGTTTGTAAAATATTTTTAAGATTACTGGTTTATATAAATNGGGNATCCATTAACATTTGGGTTCCAAATTTGGTTCTGTTTCTTGTTCTTTTCTTATCGCTACAAGAAGGGTTAGAAGATTTGACCTGAAAATATGGCAGGTTGGCATACTCTTTTATTTTTTTTGTTTATATGTTTGTTTTGATGAAATCTATATGGCAAACCGGCCTACCTGAAAGAATTATAAAATGGGTGGGATCCTATTGACTTTTGAAGGTATTTTGGCTGTGAGTTTGATTTTAAGTCAAGTTTTTTCAAATGTTCCCCTTATCATGCTTTTATTGAGAGTGCTTCGGAAATTCAGCTTATGGCCTCTGGGAGTAAGATAGCGGGAAATTTATTTTTGAAACTGATTTCTTTTTTTTTCTTTTTATTTTTGGGGTTTTATCTTTGTTTTGTTTTTGGTGAGCGGGTGACGGGACTCGAACCCGCGGCCCCTGCCATGGCAAGGCAGTGCTCTACCAACTGAGCTACACCCGCAAGTAATTAAAATATTTTAATCAGAAATGCAAATTTTATTACTAAAACAAAATTTCTTTTTTTAAGCAAAAATTCTCTTCTTTTTTGTTTTTTTNNTNNTNNNTTTTTTTATTTTTTGTCTTATTTTATTATTTTTTTGTTTTTTGCTTTTCAAACTCTTTCTTTTATTTCTTTTCCAAAAATTCCTTCCGGTCTCAGCGCCAAGAATATAAGTCCTACAAGAAAGACGAAAGCAGTTTTATATTTTATAGAGATATAACCTCCAAATAAAGTTTCTGTTATTCCAACTATCAGAGAACCTACGATTGCACCCGGAGGGCTATCAAGTCCTCCTATGACTGCTCCTATGAAAGCCCTAAGGAAAGGATCAAACATAAAAAATTGATCAACAAAATATAAAGGAGCTATTAGAAATCCTGCGATTCCAGCAGTGAAAGTTGATATCGCCCATGTAAGACCTATTATCCATCTTATCTTTATTCCGAGTATTCTTGCCATGTCTAAATTTTGAGATATAGCTCTCATAAATATTCCTACTTTTGTATGCATCACAACAAGGTAAAGGATTGCCATCAAGATTAGACTTGTTGAACTCGTTAAAANAAAGCTTTTTCTCATCTCAATTCCTAAAATTTTAGTTTCTCCTGTGAATGGAGAATTCAAAGCTTTTGGATCGGGTCCCCATATTGAGATTTCAATAGTTTGAATTAAAAACGAAATACCGATTGTTATTATTGTCAGTCCGACAGGAGATACACCTCTTTTTTGTCCTTCGTAGAGAATGAAAAAATATATAAGAAAGGCAAGGAAGCTACTTATTAGCGAACCGATTACGCCGTAAATAATAAATTGGGATGGATTCATTACTTTATCTCCTATCATAGATAAAGTTATGAAAGTTCCTAATGTAGCAAAATCCCCGTGTGCGAAATTCAAAACCCGCGTGGTTCTATATATTAATACTATGCCCAAAGAAACCAAAGCGTATATAAATCCTACTTCTATACCTAATATGAAGTAGCTCATCTTGTTATCCTTCCTTTCTATTTTATTTACTTTTTTATTTTTTTGTGTGTTTATGTTTTTATTTCATTTTTGTTTTTTGTTTTTTGTGCATATTTGTTTATTTTTCTTCCTGTTTTTCGTTAATTTGGATTTTGGAGGACTTTTTTCAGTAAGTTGGCTTCTCCTTCAATTTTTTCTATTTCTACTTTTAGGCTACCAAGAGTGAAGTTTAGTTGCATTTTTACAGGGAAGGTTTTTTCTATATCTAACCAAATCATCCATTTACCTTTTGGTTTTATCGGTCCTTTTGTTTCAACATCAGCTTCAACTTCTATAACTTTTGTTTTAAAATTACCTAGTTCGGATTTTACAATGTCCTCACCAATTACTCCGAACGCTATATAGTAGTATTTATCTTCGTAGAACATTTTTATTATACCGTTCTGATATTTCATAGCTTCTTTATATAAAGTGATGCTTGCAGTGTGCGGGTCTAAAAAATCATCTTGTGGATATTCTTTGAAATCCTCAATATTTTCATCTTTTTCTTTTTGACCATATAGAATTTTTTTTACGTATATTTTCCCATCTTTGAAAATGTAGTATTGCTCTCTTTTGAAGCCGATTTCATCTTGGTGGTAGAAGAACTTTTTGGGTTTGAGTTCTTTTTCGTATATTATGGACCATCCGAAATTATAAATTCTTTTTACGATACTACCAAAACTTACAGTTCTTGCGATGCTTGATATTATAAGATTTTCTTTCTCTCGCTTATAACTTATACAAATCCGGGCTATCGGAAAAAGAATAAAATATGCTTTGTAGCAAGTTATGAGATTATTTTGCTTTTGAACATTTGTTTCTGATGATATGATGAATAATATAGAAAATAGAAGCATTTTATTTCCCAACTTTTACAATTCAAAAATCTGAAAAAATTCATTTTTATGTTCAGATTCATTAATTTTAATATTTAAAGCTTTGTTTTTATTACTTTTTATTTGAAATGATTTTTGGCTTTTGTAATTTTGACTTTTTATTATTTTTTGATTTTTCTGAAAATTTCTCAAAAAAGGAGGTAAATATGTATGGCAAGGAAAAGACCAATAGGTATTGACTTAGGAACAACAAATTCAGTTATAGCTACGATGGAGGGAAGCGATATCAAAGTTATTCCTTCCGCTGAGGGTCCGACTACTGTTCCCTCTGTTGTTGCGTGGACTCGTGAGGGTGAAGTTATAGTTGGTATTCCTGCAAAGCGCCAAGCGATAGTAAATGCTGAAAACACAGTGTACTCAGTAAAGAGGTTTATGGGTAGAAGTTTTGATGAAGCCCAGGAAGAAGCTAAAAGAGTGCCTTACAAAGTCGTAAGAGGACCGCATAATGATGCCAGAGTGTATATCCCAGCAGTGGGTAAGGAATTTTCTCCTCCAGAGATTTCTGCTTTCATTTTGAAAAAACTTGTGAAAGATGCTGAGGCTTATCTCGGGGAAAAAATAACTGACGTCGTTATTACCGTCCCTGCATACTTTAATGATGCACAAAGGCAAGCTACAAAAGCAGCAGGTGAGATCGCAGGTCTAAATGTCCTAAGAATAATTAATGAACCTACATCAGCAGCGCTTGCTTACGGNTTTGAAAAGAAAAAGAAAGCAAGAGTTGCTATTTACGACCTCGGTGGAGGAACGTTTGATATATCTGTTCTTGAAATAGGTGATGAAGTAATAGAAGTAAAATCAACGGGAGGTGATACTCATCTTGGTGGAGATGATTTTGATCAGGAAATAATAAACTGGCTTGTAGAAGAGTTCAGGAGAGAAACTGGAATTGACCTTTCAAAAGACAAGATGGCTTTGCAAAGACTAAAGGAGGCAGCAGAAAATGCGAAAAAAGAACTCTCTTCAAAGCTCGAAACTGAAATAAATCTACCATTTATTGCAGCTGATTCTACCGGTCCAAAACACCTCGTAAGAAAGCTTACACGCTCGCAGTTTGAAAGAATGATAGAAAAGTACATAAACAGGACAATTGAAATTATAGACAGAGTGATAAGAGATGGTGGTTTCAAACCTCGCGACATAGATGAAGTTATACTCGTTGGTGGTTCTACGAGAATTCCGAAAATTCAAGAGGAATTGAAAAGTTTCTTTGGAAAGGAGCCGATGAGAGGAATAAATCCTGATGAAGTTGTTGCTGTCGGAGCTGCCGTTCAAGCCGGTATAATCTTGGGAACAGCAAAGGATATACTCTTACTCGATGTTATTCCTATATCTTTGGGAGTTGAAACTTATGGTGGAGTATTTACGAAAATAATAGAAAGAAATACGACTATCCCAATTAAGAGGTCTGAAATATTTACAACTGCCGAAGATAATCAGACCGTTGTTGAGATTCATGTACTTCAAGGAGAAAGACCACTCGCAAGAGATAACAGGAGTCTTGGTAGGTTCTACCTTGAGGGAATTCCACCAGCTCCTCGTGGGGTCCCAAAAATAGAGGTGACTTTTGATGTGGATGTGAATGGAATTCTTACAGTTCATGCAAAAGAGTTAGCAACTGGGAAAGAAGCGTCAATAAGAATAGAAGGTTCAACTAACCTTACGAAAGAAGAAATTCAAAGAATGACAGAAGAAGCAAAGAGATATGAGGAAGAAGATAGAAGGAAGTTAGAATTAGTTCAGGAGAAAAATAAGCTTGATAGTCTCGTGTATCAGCTTGAAAAAACTATTAGGGACTTCAAAGACAAGATACCTGCTGATTTGGTTTCTGATGNTGAGAGAGCTATTCAGCGTGGGAAAGAGGTTTTCAAGAATTCAAATGATATAAACGAAGTCAGAGGAATGATGAGAGATGTTGAGAATATAATAACTCGCATATCTTCACATATATATCAGCAGAATGTCGGAGGAGCGCAAGCAGGAGGGGGCTACGCTGGATATACCGGAGGAAGTTCTTCGAGTTCGTCAGTAGGGGGACCGGGTGGTGGCGATAGTGGTGGTTCGTCACCTGGCGATGTTGTTGATACAGATTGGAAAAAGTAAGATGAGATCAGGTTAAATAATATTACTATTATGAATAAAAGGGGCACACGAACTTTGATGAATGATTCAAGAATTTCTGAAGATACCAAAATTAGGAAGAAGGGGAAGAAAACGAGGGAGAAAATTCTTAAAGTTGCAACGAAGCTCTTTGCAAAGTACGGCTTTGCTGGGACAAGTATGGATGATATAGCTGACCGAGTCGGCATAAGGAAAGCCTCTTTATATCATCATTTTTCAAGTAAGCAAGAAATATATGAGGAGCTGATAGAAAGAGTTTTTTCGGAGATAATCAAGATATTTCAGGTTTCTTTTTCATCGGGTAATATATTGAAAGATGCAGAGAATTTTATAAATAAAATAATGAATTTCGTTCTACAAAATGAAGACTATGTCAAGATACTTTTGAGAGAACTTTTAGACGAGAACCTACCCGTGAAGCAATTTGCGTTAGAGTATGTGCCGAAAATTTTATCTTTTGGTTCAGAGATATTAGAGAGAGGTAGAAAAGAAGGAATTTTTAAAGATGATATTGATCCGATTCAGCTATCAATAACACTCACGGGAGCTATAATTATATATTTTGTTTTCAGACCAGTTATAGAACCGTTCATAAAATCTCCTTTTAGTAAGAAAGCCATTGCAGATAGGGTAAAGCATATATCGGATATTATGCTATATGGAATTTTATCTGATAGGACNATAGGGGGCAAGTAAATATGGGAGCGGAAGCAGAATTTTTGAGGGAAGATGGAAGGAGATTCGATCAGATAAGAGAGCTGAAAATTGAGTTGAATTATATAAAATGGGCGGAAGGCTCTTGCCTTGTATCGTTAGGAGACACTCGTGTTATTTGTACCGCATCTTTACTCAATACGGTACCTGCTTTTGCTAAGGAAAAAGGCATAGGGTGGGTCTTTGCAGAGTACTCTATGCTCCCAAGAGCTGTTGATATAAGGGCTTCGCGTACCCAAGGGGGGAGATCATTTGAAATTCAGAGAATAATAGGAAGGTCATTAAGAGCTGTCTGTGACCTCAAACTGCTTCAAGAGAGAACATTAGCCATAGATTGTGATGTTATTCAGGCAGATGGTAGTACTCGTTGTGCTTCAATAATAGGAGGTTTTATTTCTCTCTTCCTCGCTCTTTACAGACTCTGGAAAGATGGTGTTTTTATCACATTTCCAATAAATCAGTTTGTATCTGCTGTTTCTTGTGGAGTTGTTAATGGGGTGAAGATGGTAGACCTAACATACAAAGAAGATTCATCTGCTGAGTGTGACATAACTGTTATTTCAACTAGTGGAGGCTATCTGGTTGAAGTTCATGGAGGAGTTGAAAATGGAGGGTTGATAACAAAAAAGGATTTTGATGAGCTTGTTGAGATGGGAATTTCTGCAAATATGAAATTTATTGATATAGAGAGAAAGGTTCTTGAACCATACATCAAGGAACTGAAACTGAATTTTTAGTTTAGTTTGATACTTACTTTATATTCCGATTTTCTTAATCCTAAGATTTCATGTGTTCAGAACCAAATGGGAAAATCGTTTCTTTTATAACTTGAACATCATGCACATGAGACTCCTTATATCCTGCTTCTGTTATTCTTATTATTCTTGCTTTCTTCCTTGCGTCTTGTATGTTCTTGCCACCTATGTATCCAAAAGATGCCTTGATAGCTTTTTCTATGGTGGAGAGTATAAATCTTACTGGACCTTTGTACGGAACGAGACCGACGACACCTTCTGGTAGTATAGTGTCTCCCGTAAGATACCTTGACCTTACTCCTTTTTTCATTCCATCTTTTATAGCGTCTTCGGACCCCATTCCTCTATATATTTTATAGGGTCTGCCATCTCTTATTACTTTTTCTCCTGGTGCTTCTTCTGTGCCTGCAAGCATGTTCCCGAGCATAACAGAATCTGCTCCTACGACCAGAGCTTTTGCTATATCTCCTGGGTATCTTATTCCACCGTCTGCTATTATTGGGATATCTGCACCAATTTCTTCTATAGCCCTTTTACATTCTATTATGGCTGAAACTTGTGGAACGCCGACTCCTGTAACTAATCTTGTTGTGCAGATCGAACCCGGTCCTACTCCGATTTTTACTGCATCAGCTCCTTCTTTTGCCAGAGCTTTCGCTCCTTCTGCTGTTGCTACATTCCCTGCTATTACCTCAACGTCAAAGTTTTCCTTTATTTTTCTCAACATCTCTATAACTCCTTTTGAGTGTCCGTGAGCTGAATCTATAACTATTACATCTACTCCAGCTTTTGTTAGTTCTCTTACTCTTTCAAGTTCTGTTTCTCCTACTCCTACTGCTGCACCGACCATAAGCCTTCCATTTTCATCTCTCAAAGATAGCGGATTCTCTTCGGCTTTGCTTATATCTTTTAAGGTGATAAGTCCTTTCAATCTAAATTCATCATCTACTACGGGAAGTTTTTCAACTTTGTTTTTGTGCATTATTTTTTTTGCTTCTTCTTGGCTTATCCCTTCCTTTACAACTATCAGCTTACTTTTTGGAGTCATCACTTCTTTTACCTTTTTTGCTCTTTCTGTCTCAAATCTCAGATCTCTTGCTGTAACTATTCCAACAAGGTATCCGTTTTTCACTACGGGGAGCCCTGATATACCGTATTTTCTCATCAAATTCATAGCTTCGCCGACGGTAGTCTCTTCGTCAATATGAATCGGAGATCTTATTATCCATGAGCTATATTTTTTTACTTTCTCTACTTCTCTTGCTTGTTCTTCTGGTGTTAGGTTTCTGTGAATGATTCCTATTCCACCAGCTTTTGCCATTTCTATTGCCATTTCTGCCTCTGTTACGGTGTCCATTGCCGCTGATATTATTGGAATGTTCATTCTTATTTTCCTTGTTAGCCTTGTTATTAGGCTAACCTCAGATGGTAAAATTTCTGAATATCCCGGTGCTATAAGTATATCATCAAAAGTAAGGTATAGTGAAAATTCTGTCTCCATATAAGGAATATAGTTTTTATTTTTATAATTTCACATTTTTCATTTGATTTCCCTAACTGATTTTTTGGCATTTCTCTTTTTGTTATTTTCCTTTTTGGTTCTTTTATTATTAAATGTAATTACTATGGAAAGGAGAAAAGGTTTTATTATGAGACCATTTTTAGAGGGAATAGAGAGGGAAATTGAGAAGGTTTTTGATGAATTCTTTGGAGTTCCTTCAGTTGAGGGGAAATATTATTCTTTTTCTCCATCTTTGGATATATATGAGGATGAAAAGAGTATAACTATTAAGGTTGATGTTCCTGGAATGTCACAGAAAGATATATCGGTTGAGATACAGGATAATGTTCTCACAATAAAAGGCGAGAGGAAGGAAGAGGAGGAGANGAAGCAGAAGAACGCTCACATTATAGAAAGAAGGTATGGTAAGTTTATAAGAAGGATAGCTCTACCTGAGAATGTAGANNCTGATAAAACTAAGGCAAAGATAAAAGATGGGGTTTTGACCATAACTATACCGAAAAAGGAGGAAGAGAAGAAGAAAGTTTTGAATATATCAGTTGAGGAATAAGTGATATGGGGCGGGCATAGCTCAGGGGCAGAGCATCGGCTTCCCAAGCCGAGTGTCGCGGGTTCAAATCCCGTTGCCCGCTCCAAAAACAAAAATAATAAAAAACAGAACCTTTCATTTCCCAGAAGAAGTATCAAAAATAATTGATGGAATAATAGGGGGATGGAAGAGGGATCTTTTACTACCATTAGCAAAAGCTTCTTTTGAACTCGCAGAAATATTCCACAGAGGAGAGAATTTCCCTCTAAATATCCAAACAGTTTTACCTTATATTTACTATTTTTTCCCAAGAACTTTCTCGTCAACATTTTTTGTCCTTTCAAGTATTGAGGATGNAATAAGAGATATCATGCATAAGAAAATGAATNAGAAAAAGGATTTGATTTTTGTTGACTTGTCTGCTGGTGTATGTTCTTCTTCTGCTGCTTTTATTTATCTCCTTGATTTTATGGCTCGTGAGAATAAGANCCTGAAAGATTTGAAAATAAGGTTAGTAGTACAAGATATATCTGATGTTGCTCTTGATTTTGGTCTCAAAATATTACATCAGATTTCAAAAAATGTTCCTTTTAAATTTGAGTTTGAAAAAATAGTTTCAGANGCAAGTAGAATAAGTATAAAAAAAGAAATAGGAGAAAATCCTGATATCGCTGTCCTTTCTTTTTCTCTTTATGATATATTCCATACAGATATTGATGGGATGATAGCGTGGTCAGATAAGGTCCTGAAGTCAATTTCTGATTATGGTATTTTTGTTTTGATTGAGCCGGCTTTGAAAAAGCGTAATTCTCTTTTTATTATGAAGATAAGAAATGCCTTGCGAGATTATGTTGTAGCACCTTGTACCCATTATGAGGATTGTCCAGTTCTGAAAATACAAGATGATTGGTGTCATTTTGGCACGAAATGGGTACCGCCTCTTTCCCTTTCAAGAGGGATGAATCTCATAGGAGGAAGAGTTCCAGAAATTAATTTTTCCTATCTCATTCTATCAAAGAATAAGGAATTTTCAAGGTGGGTTAATTTTCATCGAGTTGTAAGTCACAAGCTTGAAGAGAAAGGAAGGATAAGATTTTGGACATGCAGTAGTTCTGGAAAAAATCTCTTCCAAATTTTGAAAAAGAATATAAGTGATAAAAATTCTGATATTGAATATGTTCAGTCTGGTGATGTGGTTTTTATAGGTTCTACTAAAAATAGAGATAATTTTTACGAGTTTGATGAAAATAGCGAGTTCAAAGTGATAAGTAGTCTATTCTCTCTCAAATTTTTTGAAAGATGATTTTGGAAGTTTGAAACTTAAAAATTTATTTTTTGTTGTCCTACTCTATTTTTCTATGGGGATGGAAGATAAAGAAATGAAGAAAATAGTGATAGAGAAAGAGGAAGATTCAAACATTGAAAAGGAGGGTTCAGAAAGAATATCAGAAAATAAAGAGGGAGAAAAAGCAGATTTAGANTACCTTTCTTCTGCTGATGATTATTCATCTCAATCTAGTGCTGAAAAGACTGATGAGATAAAACCTGAAAATGAAATTGGAAATGAAATAGAGAAGCTTAAATCTGAGGTAGAAAGGCTAAAAAGTGAGGTGGAGGATTATAAATCAAAGTGGATATATACATTTTCTGAATACGAGAATTACAGGAAAAGGGTTAGGATTGAGGTAGAAAATGCGGTGAAAGACGCTTTGAGTAAAGTCTTTATAAATATAATATCTGCGTTAGATAGCTTAGATATTGCTCTAAATTATATAAAGGATGAGCAGTCAAGGAAGGGAGTAGAACTCGTTCGTCAAATTATAATCAAGGCTCTGGTTGACTCCGGGCTCAAAGAAATAGAAATCTATGANGGTCAAAAGTTCTCNCCAGATATATGTGAAGTATTAGATTTTGTCTTTTCTGATGAACATGAAGATGAGACAATCATTAAGGTTTTGAGGAAAGGATATGAGTTTCAGGGTAGGGTAATCAGACCAGCTCAGGTTATAGTCTCAAAGAGAAAAAATAGCTCTCAGGGATCTGATGAAAATTTTGCATCAGAGAGCCAATGAGAATTTGCAAATAAGACTAAAATTATATTNAAGTCAGGTTGGCATATAGGTAGANGGTGTGTATTTGTTTTGTTTTTTGTTTATTATTTTTTTTGTTATTTATTTTTTTAGTATTTTCATATGTCGGGNGGAGTTAGAATTCTTATAGCTACTTTGGTTTCTGCCTTATTTCTGCTCATTTATGATATTTTTGTTATTAGACCTAAGGTGGAAAAGCAGAAACAGCTTGTCAAACAATCTGAACATATCCATCAGGAGAGTACAGAAAAGGAGAAGAGATTTTTGCAGGAACATGAGAGTTTGTCCGGCGCTGATATTTTCATTACTCCTGGTTCCGTAACATTTTTCCCTCTAATAGATGATAATTTTGTCAAAGTGATTTTTTCCTGGGGAATAATGGAAAAGGTTGAACTTAAAAATTTTAAACTGAAAGTTGATTCTAATGATAATTTCTATTATGATAAGCCTTTTAAATTTTCTTTGTTTAGATCAGATGGTACTGAGATAGTTCCAACAAAATTTGAGGTATCTAACGACNCTATAATTTTCTTTTCTGAGCCCCTTTCTTTTGTTGTAAGTTATTCAAAAGTCTCAAAATATGTTTTTGATTTAGATATAAGACTTTTTGGTGATTTTATAGATGTAGTTCCAATTTTNTATTTGAGGAAATCGAANGAAGATAATTCGGAAATTGTTGCATTTACACCAAATATGAAGAATGTGAAAGACTTAAAGGTTGGAAATATCGTTGATTTTTTTGGGGAGAAGAGTAGGTACTTTTCGTTTCTTGTTATGCCATCTTGTAAAGTTTATTTTTCTGCTTCAAAAGAAAGTTTTTCTTCTTTTTCCTGTGATAGAATAATTTCAAAGGGATTGGCTGAGCTGAAATTTAGGTTTTTTACTGGTCCGAAAATTGATGANGAGCTTGAAGTTTTCGATAAAAAAGCAAAGGATATTGCAAGCTTTGGTTTCTTGCATCCGATATCTAAATTTATCGTTGTTTCACTTGAATTTATAAATTCATTCGTGGGGAATTTAGGTTTTTCCATAATAATTTTGTCTTTGCTTGTTAGGCTTATTTTTACTCCTCTCAATATCATATCTTTGAAATCTATGAAGAAGCTTAAAGATATTCAACCTCAAATAGAGAAAATAAAAGAAAAATACAAAGATGATAAGGAGAGGGCTTCACGTGAGATATTTGAACTTTACAGAAGAGAGAAGATAAATCCATTTTCTGGTTGTCTTCCTATGCTTATACAAATTCCTATATTTATTGCTTTGTATCAAGCTCTTTTAAATTCAATAGATTTGAGACATGCTCCATTTGTTTTATGGATAAAAGACCTTTCTTCTCCTGAAACTCTTTTTACTTTGAAAATAGGTGGTTGGGCTTTTGAGTTCCATCTCCTACCCGTTCTTATGGGGGCTACATTTTTAGTTCAGCAGCTTATCTCTCCTCAAACATCAGATGATTTGGCTTTTAAGATTTCTTTCAATTACATTATGCCAATTATGTTTATTTTTATTCTATGGAGTGCACCAGCAGGGCTACACCTTTACTGGATTACTATGAATATACTTTCTATCTTGCATCAGTTTATATTTATCAAAAAATAAATAGGGGGTATGATTGAAGGTATGAAATTTGTGATTAAAGGTACAAAATTTTTTCATAATTTAGGAGCGAGAATCTTTTTTGTCCGGTTTCTTTTTGCTGTTCCGTTCCTTTTGTTCTTTTCATCTTGTCAGACTGATATGAGTTGCCGGAAACCTAATCCAAATGAGCTCAAAAACATCAAAAGCATTTTATTCAAAGATGGGAAATTGGTCGTTTTATCTTCACCGCAAGATGTACTTACTTGGTGCTCCGCTTTTTTGTCGGTCTTTGAATATTCGGAGGATAGTTTAAGGTTCTTGAAAAATATTGAATTGTCTGGTAAAATCGCTCATGATATTGTTTGGATTGATAAAAGGCTTGCAGTTCTAATTTCAAGTTCAGATAGGCAGGTTATAGATGTCGTTGATCCAGAAATAGGTGAAGTCGTAAGCAGTTTATCTCTTGATTTACAGAATATGAAGTCAATTTCCTCTTATGGAAAATCTATTTTGGTTCTGCCTCAATTAGATAAGAGAATATTTTTTGCGGAAGATATTGATGAACTTATAAATAATAGTAAAAGCGGGAGGTATTTTGTGATAGAATATTTAGCAAAATCAGGAGCAATAGCGGAAGCCGGAGGAAAAAAATATATCTTCATAATAGGTGAGAAAAATAGTATGAATGCGATCTCACAAGATGGAATTACCCAAGATATTAATATTTCAGAAATAACGAACATAGCTCAACTGCAACAAGAATTTATTTCTGCTGTTTCATCAGAAGTTAAGCCATCGCAAAGATTGGAGCAGCTCGGTATTAATGTAACTTTCAATTCAAAAATGTNTTTCAGAGATGTATTCATCTTTATTCATGCAAGTTCAGAGTCTGGGGATATGAAAGGAATTTTTGTGTATGATGTCAGGTGCCTAAATGAAAGTATTCAAAACTGTTCGTGGTTTGTTCCAATAACTTCTGATAAGAATTCAAGTTTAGATAATATTTTTGTTTTTTATCCTATACGTTATGGGGATAATCTGAAAATATTTCCTNTTATATATAGTATTACTTCTGATGTTAATGACGAAGAAAAAAAGAGGCAATATAGTTTTATCTCGCTTCTTCTTCTAAATGATGGGAAATTTTATTTTGTAGATAAAAAAATTGTTTCTATTTCTCAGATTTACGAACTTGTAGAATATGAAATATCAGAATATAAAGAGGAGCGAAATTCTTCTGTTTCAGAGGATGAAGGAGAATATAATTCAGGGGATAAAGGAGAATATAATAAAGTGAGTTCTGGNANAAATGAATATTCTGATAAATTTTCTGACTCTGATGGGAAAACTTCACGAGAAGTTCGGGATACATATGAGTATGAAAAAGGTATTTCTTTAAAAATTAAGTTTGTCTTTAAGGAGAATGAATACGATAATATTAGATTTTTTGAGTATGAAACTAACCTCCTCCTGAACCAATAATATCTGAGTTAGGTCTCACCATAGAAAATGGGTCAAGAATTTTCTCTGCTTCTTCTCGGGTCAAAATCCCTTCTTCTATTACTATTTCTCTTATTGTTTTGCCTTTTTCGATGGATTTTTTCGCAATCTCTGCTGCTTTGTCATAGCCAATTTTAAGAGCAAGAGGAGTTGAGAGAGCAAGAGACCATTCTACAAGTTCTCTCATTCTACTTACATTTGGTTTTATTCCGTCTACGCATTTTTTCGCGAAGTTTTCTGCTCCTGAGGCTAAAAGATTTATTGAATTTACTACATGATAACCTATAATTGGCAGGAATGTATTAAGTTCAAAATTNCCATTCATACCACCTATTGTTATTGTGGCATCAGAACCNATAACATGTGCGCAGATCATCATTACAGATTCCGGTATTACCGGATTTACTTTTCCAGGCATTATAGATGAACCAGGTTGGAGTGAAGGTAAAAATATTTCACCTATTCCGCATCTTGGACCTGAGGAGAGCCATCTTATATCATTCGCTATCTTAAACATGGCTACCGCACANGTTTTCAGCATCCCAGAAAGAGCTACCATAACATCTTGGGTTGCTTGTGAGAAAAAGTGGTTGCGAGTTTCTTTGAATTCATGTCCGAGAAATTCAGAAATATATTTTATTGACTTTTTGGCAAAATCTGGATGTGCATTTATTCCAGTTCCTACTGCTGTTCCTCCGAGAGCGAGCTCAGATAGACGAGGTATGTAAGCTTCTAATAGTTCTATAATATGCGAGATCTGTTCTTTATATCCTGAAAATTCTTGGCCTAATGTTATTGGAGTTGCATCCATAAGATGTGTTCTTCCTATCTTTATTATATCTTTGAACTCTTCCGCTTTTTTTTCTAAACTCTTTTCAAGTGTTTTTAGTGCTGGAATAAGCTTNTTTTTAAGTCCCATTACAGCTGCAATTTGTATTGATGTAGGGATGACATCGTTTGATGATTGACATTTGTTTACATGGTCGTTAGGATGGACTGGATATTTTTTNCCTTTTTCATATCCTAATATTTCGTTTGCTCTGTTTGCTATAACTTCATTTATATTCATATTGGTGGAGGTACCGGAACCGGTCTGGAAAACATCTACGGGAAAATTATTTTTGAGTTTTCCTTCGTATATTTCTTCTGCTGATTTACAGATTGCATCTTTTATGTTTTCTGGGAGCAGACCGAGTTCAGCATTTGCTCTGGCGGAAGCCCATTTTATAACAGCTATCGCTTTTATTATCTCCTCCGGCATAGTCCAACCACTTATTGGAAAGTTCTCGANCGCTCTCTGAGTTTGTGCTCCCCAGTATTTATCCTCTGGAACTTTAATTTCNCCCATAGTATCTTTTTCTATTCTCCACATTTTTTTATCCTCCTTTTTGTATTTGTTTTTACTTTTCTTATCTACTACTTTTATTTGTTGTTTATTTTTTTTGTATAAGTGCAAGAAATCTTCTGTGATGATATGGAAATTAAATTTCTGATTAAGGTCTTCTGATTTTTTCGCTTCAAGCTTGAATGCTTCCTATATTAATTTCATTTTTTTTCTGAACCCTTTGTCATTAGGCTTTTTCTATTATTTTGTTGTTTTTTCCCTGTTTTTGCGCTTATCATTTTTTTATGGTATCTCCTGTATTTTCTTGAAAAATTTTTCATAGCTTTTGAGACTTTCATAAGAATAATCACTTATTGGAGTTTTGCTTGTATATAAAACCTCACTTAAAATATCAAGATTTCAATTCAATTTTATTCACATATTTTTCAGGTTTGGATTTTTCTTTGATAGAATTTTTACAAGCTCTCTTATATCATGTAGAAATTACCATAGGCCACTATAAGTTTTGCTTTGAGGGAAAGTTGTAAGAGATTGTCCAAGCATGAAAGCAGATGTATGATCTTTTTTTCATCCCAATAATTTTGTGTTCTCATAAAGTATCTTTGATTTTTACATTCTTATAATTTTGGGTTTTGCTACAGAACATTTTTGTAGAATTCAATGACTTGATTTTTGTGATTTTCAATTGAAAAGTTGGATGCTTTCTTTATTGAATTTTCTGAAAGTTTTTTTCTCAAATCTTCATCATATATTAGGAGTTCCAACTTCCGAGAAAACTCATCAATTTTTTTAGGATCTACGATAATGGCCTCTTTGAAATTTTCTACTATTTCAGATGCTCCGGCATGAGAAGAGACTATTTGGGGAATTCCACATACAAGAGCTTCAAGCACAACGTTACCGAATGAATCTATGCATGATGGGAATACGACTATATCGCTCAACGCGAGTATTTCCTCCTTTTTCATAAATCCCGGAGAGATAATATTTAGCCCTCTCCCCATTTTTAGTATTTTTTCTTTGAGAGGTCCTTCTCCTGCTATTAGGAGTGAAAACTTTCTGTTTTTTTTTATTTTCTGAGCTGCGCGTACAAGTAGGTCGAATCCTTTTCCTTCTTCTATTCTTCCGTAGGATGATATTACGAGCCCTTGAATTTTAAGTTCTTTTTTCAATTCATCTATCTTTCCGCTTTTTGTTATATCTGATACTTTTTCTTTCAATGAAAGGTCAATTCCGTTATAGATGACCTTTATTTTTTTACTCCTTATGAATCTTGTGATATGACTGAATCTTTTTATTAGGGTTTTTCGCGAGTTGGTGATTATTCCGTCAGAGAAGATAAATAATGGTAAATCAATCTTGTCTTTTTGAGATATTCTGACNTGCCAGATTATTTTGAAATTACAATTTCCCTTTTCTTCTCTTTTCATCATTGATTTAGCTTTTAGGAGTGTCAGATATAACATCGCACGGGAGCCGTTTACATGTATTATGTCTGGCCTGAATTCANATATCATATCTTGAAAATTTTTGAGNGTTTTATTTGTAGATAAGATATTTTTTACGGAAGGCATGGGAAATGAGAAATTTTTTATTTTTTCGTTTTCAATCTCTTTTTTTATTTCACCTTCTCCCGGTGTGAATACTGCTAATTTTATTCCATCTTGATCTTTTTTTAGAGCCTTTACATATTCCATAAAGTATATTTCTCCCCCTCCTATTACTTTTTCGTGATTGAATACTAAAAGAACTCTCATTTTACTCTTTCTTATATCTTTTTTGTCTTTTTAGTACTTCTTCATAATTTTTTGTAGTAGGGTTTGGTATTACCTTTATTTCTCCTGAAACAACTCTCCATGAATATATTACTGGTTCATCTTCATATCTACCATACTTATCAAAACTTCTTATTTTTATTTTATTTATACCTTCTTGAAGGTCTTTTAGAATTAGAGGAGAGGAACATTTTTCCCATTCTTTATCGTTAATTTTGCATTCAAACTTTGCTTCTTCATCGTCTGATGTAAAAACAAATTCCGCTGATCTAGAATTTGTTATGCTCGGAGGAGCGGATAAAAGCAAAGTCGTGGGGGGTAGGGCATCTATTAGAAAGGCATATTCTTTTGGGGGGTCTTCCTTGTTTCCTGCGAGATCAGTAGAAAAGACGAAAAGTTTATGCCATCCTTCCTCTATATTCGTAGGAAATATTCTCCCGGAGGAGCAATCTATCCAAAAACCGTCGTCTATTTTGCAAAGAATACTTTTTACTGGTTCATTTGTTGCGAACTCAAATATAACGCTGTGGTATGTGGTAACAACCTTATCAAAACCTACTGGTATTATCTTTGTTTCCGGAGGTGTAGTATCTACTATAAAATTATAGCTTATGAGCTCTTTCATACATGGGGGCTCTCCGTATGAAACTTTGAATTCTTTTTCTCCATCTTCTTGGAATTCAACTTTTACTCTTTCAGCAGTAAATGTACAGGGAATCGGGAAACCTTCCAAAGAACATTTAGTATTTATTTTGAGTTTAATTTTAAATATAGCCTCTTTCTTATTCGAATATTGGTCAGGTTTATCTAATAGTTCTGCTGAGATAGGTAGATCTGGGCACGNAATCTTTTCATAATATANTTTTGTTGTTGGGATTTCATNTGTTTCTTTTTTTATATATATTTTTTCTTCTATTTCCTTTTCTTTTTCAGGGTAAGTTTGAGNTACGTTTTCTTGTAATGTGTGAGACTCTTTATGAAATTTCTCTTCTTTTCGTAATGTTTTCTCTTTCAGTGTAATATCTATTTTCTGTTCTTCTGTGGTGGGACATTTTGAAAATAAAAGCCCAATTATGAGTCCCAAAGAGAATGTTAATAAATAGATTATGAATTTTCTCNTGTTTATATTGTTATTATTTTCTGCGGATCCTTTTCTTTTAATCTTAAATCNCATATTATAATTTTTAATAATTATAAATTATAACTTAATTGAATGATGGNAAAATTCTAATATTTAGCAATGTTTTTGATTATGACCTTATATTTTTAATTGATTTTGGATAGTAATTCAGAATTTTGAACATTTTCTTTTTTTCTTCTCATTTTCTCCTCAACTCCAAAATTGTTGTTGATAGAATGATAGGCTTTTACGGAAATTAAGTTTTCATGGTTTTAAACTAACATAAGAACCTAACGAAGCTCAATGGGAGGATGCTATTTTTGTTATGGAAACTTATGGTTCATCTGAAATCCGGAAAAGCGGTTTTATGCTTTTTCATTTTTTCAGCTGGATGTAGAGATAATTTTGGGCTAAGACGTTTTACCCTAATTGCGGATTTGATATTGTGCCTTTTATTCTTATCTTTTGCGGTGGGATATTTAAGATTTTCGTTTTTAGATCTATTGTTAGGTTAAGTTGGGAGTTGAGAATATTTTTTTCAAATTTTACGGAACCAGATACTGTTCCTTCTACATTTCCTTCTTGCATTCTTACATTTTCGAGCGTTAAAATACCTTCTTTTATTGTTGCATATATATTTACATTTCCGAAGTCAAATTCTCCCTCAACTGGTACATTTATCTTTTCGGTATTTTTTAGGATTGTTATTATTTTTTCGTCTGTTGTTAATTTGATTTCTCCGTTGAGTTTTTGTGGATTTTCAATTTCACCTTTTATTTTAGCACTTATTCTCATTTTTCCTTTGCCTTCAAGTTGAATTAGTTTCATAATGTCGTTTATACCTATCTTCCCATCTAACTCAATAAAGTAAGGAATAAATTGTTTTTCTCTTTTGAGCATTTTTATTTTTACAGCTGCATCAGATTCTGCTGTTTCTATTTGTATTTTTATAGAAACTCTTCCGAAAATGATGTATATTGGAGAAAATATTGACGGAATAATTTTTATTTTTTCTATTTTATATTGGTTTTTCTCGCTCGTTCTTATAGTTACATTTTCAAGTTTTATACCAAGTGGAGGAGAAAACGATGTTGATGAAACATGCACTNTATCTGACTTTGAATTTATCAGATGTGTTAATATCTCCCATGGGAAAAAGATTATTATTCCTAAATTAAATCCTCCTGCGAAGAAAAGTAAAGAAAATATTATTTTTTTAGTTTTGGTCACTATTTGATTTATTTTAGTTTGATTTATTATTGTTTGGTGTTGTTTTTGTTGTTTTCGTTGTTAAGTTTCTTTTTCTATTTGAGAGGTTTCTATTTCCACTGGTGTTTGTCTTCCGAACATAGAAATGAGGATTCTTGCTTTGCTTTTATCTTCGTTAAGCCATTCAACTATTCCTCCGAAACCTTTAAGAGGTCCAGATTTTATTCTAACTCTATCTCCTATTGATACGCTAAATATTTTCTTTATTTCTCCTCCTACGGTTTTGTTCCTTAATGTTTCAATTCTCTCGTGCGATATTGGAGCTGGAATCCCTCTTTCGCCAAGCAGCATAAGNACATTTGGGATTTTCTTTATTTTATTCCATAGNTTTTCATCAAGTTCCATTTTGACATATATGTACCCGGAAATTACTTTCTTTTTTCTTGTAATTTCTTTTTCTGTCCCTTTTTTATCTTTTATTTTGATTTTTTCTTCTTCCTCTGGGATAAATACTTCTTTTATCTTCGGCTCTTCATGCATTAGTTTTTCTAGTTCGCTTTTGATGAAATCTTCTTTACCACTTCTTACTCTAATTATCCACCATTTAGCGCTTTCTTTTTCTTCTTGATTTTTTTGTGTTACATCGTTCATTTTTTCCCCTCCTTAGAATATGAGTTTGAAAACTCTTGAGAAAATAAAATCTATTATTCCTATTATTCCTGCTACTATAAATGTCATGGAAATAACTGCTACTGTTGTGATTCTGACGACTTGGGAATTAGGATATTCAACTTTTCTTGTTTCTGTTATAGCCTCTTCTATGAANCGTTTTATTTTTTCCATAATTTTAGTGGGGTAGGTCCGGTGGGACTCGAACCCACAACCTTCGGATTTGGAATCCGATGCTCTACCTTGTTGAGCTACGGACCTTTATATCAAATAATATCAGATTATATAATGTAATAATAATAATAATAATTTAATAAAAGAAATTATATTTGCTTCTTTTACGAATTTACTTTGTTTTATTTATTATTTTATTTTTTTATTTTTATTTTATTATTATTATATATTCTAATTTTACAGCTATTTAACTTCTTTGTGTTTTGTATGTTTTCTGCATTGCTTACAGAATTTGTTTAGTTCTAATTTTTCTCTCTTCTTATGTGTGTTTTTCGTTGTTGTATAGTTTCTCCTTCCGCACTCTGTACATTCTAATTCTATTATTTCGCGAGCCATGACGATAGAAGTTTTTTTGTGTGTTTAATCTAATATTTCTGTAACTACTCCTGCGCCGACNGTTTTTCCTCCTTCTCTTATAGCGAATCTCATTCCCTTCTCTATAGCGACAAACTCTATAAGTTCTATTGTGAGTTCAACATTATCCCCNGGCATGACCATCTCTACNCCCTGTGGTAGGATTACTTCACCTGTTACGTCAGCTGTTCTGATGTAAAATTGTGGTTTGTAATGTGAGTAGAATGGAGTATGTCTTCCTCCTTCTTCCTTTGTGAGTACATATACTTGTGCTTTAAATTTCTTATGAGGTTTTATTGAGCCTGGTTTTGCTACAACCTGTCCACGCCAGACTTCTTCTTTTGATACTCCTCTTAAAAGAATTCCTACATTATCTCCCGGTAATGCTTCATCAAGGATTTTTCTGAACATTTCTATTGAGACAGCCACTGTTTTTGTTGGTCTATCAGTTCCTCCGACTATTTCTACTTCCTCACCAGGTTTTAGTATCCCTCTTTCAACTCTTCCTGTCACAACTGTACCTCTTCCCTGTATAAGGAAGACATCTTCTATTGGCATAAGGAAAGGTTTATCAACTTCTCTGACTGGTTCTTCTATGTAGGAATCTACTGCATCCATAAGTTCCCAGATTTTTCCGCACCACTGGCACTCTCTTTTTCCGCATCCGCACTGAACTGCTTTTAAAGCGCTCCCCTTTACGAAGGGAATTTCATCTCCTGGATAGCCATATTTTGTCAGAAGATCTCTGACCTCTGCTTCAACGAGGTCAACTATTTCTGGGTCATCAACATCGTCTATTTTGTTTATAAAAACTACTATTTTCCCCACATTGACTTGTCTTGCGAGGAGGATATGCTCCCTTGTTTGAGGCATGGCACCATCTGTTGCNGCNACAACAAGAATAGCTCCGTCCATCTGAGCTGCTCCTGTGATCATGTTTTTCACGTAGTCNGCATGTCCTGGACAATCTATATGAGCATAATGTCTTTTTTCAGTTTCATATTCTACATGAGATATGTTTATAGTGAGTCCTCTTGNTTTTTCTTCTGGTGCTTTATCTATTGCTTCATATGGGAGAAATTGGGCTAATCCGCTTTGTGATAGAACTCTTGTGATTGCAGAGGTAAGAGTTGTTTTTCCGTGATCAACATGACCTATCGTTCCTATATTCAAATGAGGCTTTTTCCTTTCAAACTTTGCTTTTGCCATAGTTTTTACCTCCTATATAAAAAATATAGTTAGAGTAATGCAAAGGTAAATCAGGAATAAAAAACAAATGTAAAAAACAGGTTTTTTTTGTTATCCTGTTACCTTGCTTTTTTTTTCGGGTTATTCGTATTTTGTGGATTATATTCTGTAAGGTTTTATTTTTTGTGAATATTTTTTTGTTTCTTATTTTTTATTCTTTTTTTTCTTCTTCTTTTTTTTTCTTCTTCTTTTTGGTTCTTGTTTATTCAATTCCTTTAAGTTTTATCAGGTTACCAACCTTTTGAAGGAAATTATCAATTTTTACGGGTTTTGTAAAGTATAAGTCAGCACCGGCTTCAAATGCCATTTGTATATCTTT
>AWOA01000043.1 GCA_000494225.1 Candidatus Calescibacterium nevadense OTU 1 | reverse complement strand
GAATAACAGAAATAGACCCCATAAAATATGGGCTGATATTTGAAAGATTTTTGAACCCAGAAAGAGAAAAAGCACCAGATATTGATGTAGATTTCTGCAAAGAAAGAAGAGATGAAGTTTTAGATTATGTAAGAAAAAAGTANGGGGAAGATAATGTTGCTCACATAATAACATTTGGAACTTTCGGAGCTAGACTTGCAATAAGAGATGTCGGTAGAATTTTTGATGAACCACTAGAAGACGTATCACAACTTGCAGAACTCATCCCACAGGAACCTTCAAGAAAATGGACATTAGAAGAAGCATACGCAGAAATTCCAGAATTTAGAGAAAAAGTAGATTCAAATCCAAGGTTCAGGAAGATATTTGAGAATGCGAAAAAAATTGAAGGATTGATAAGACACATAGGTTCGCACGCATCTGGTTTTCTCATCTCAGATAGACCAATAACAGATTACACATCAATTGCAAAAGCAAAAGATGATTTCGTAACTCAGTTCGAAATGGAATCATTGGAGAAAATAGGACTCGTCAAATTTGATTTTCTCGGACTCGAAAACTTAACTATAATAGATAAAACATTCAAAATGATAAAAGAAAAATATGGAATAGAACTCAAATTCGGAAACATCCCTCTGAACGACAAAAAAACCATGGATATGCTAAAAAAAGGCGATGTTTTTGGTGTTTTCCAATTTGAAAGCGCAGGTATGAAGGAGCTTCTACAAAGATTAGAACCTGAAACCTTAGACGACCTCATAGCAGCGGTCGCACTTTATAGACCAGGCCCAATTCAATCTGGTATGGTAAATGATTTCATAGAAAGGAAAAAAGGAATCAAACCAGTTGAGTACATCCACCCTGATCTTGAACCAATATTAAAAGAGACATACGGAAACTTTCTCTATCAGGAGCAAATAATGTTCGCAGCAAACATACTCGCAGGCTTTTCTATGGGAGAAGCTGATACTTTAAGAGAAGCTATGGGTAAAAAGAAAGCAGAACTGATGGAGAAAATCAAAGATAGATTCATTCAAGGTTGCAAAGCCAACGGTATCCCAGAAGAAAAAGCAGAAGAAATTTTCAATGTTATGGAGAAATTTGCAGGATACGCATTTAACAAATCCCACTCAGCAGCTTACGCTTTCCTCTCATACGTTACAGCATATCTTAAAGCAAATTATCCCCTTGAATATATGGCAAGCTTACTAACTTCTGAAATGAACAATTTTGAAAAGCTCACGAAATATATAGAAGAACTGCTAAAATTAGGTTTCAAAATTCTTCCTCCGTCAATAACAAAAAGCAAATACGAGTTTTCAGTAGAAGGTGATGCGATAAGGTTCGGTTTAGGTGGAATAAAAGGCTTAGGAGAAGCCGCAGCAAAAGCAATAGAAGATATGAAACAAAAAGTGAAAATATCTAGCTTTGAAGGATTTATAAGGAGTGCCCAAAAATTTAAGATAAACAAAAAGGTAATAGAAACACTTATAAAAGCAGGGGCTTTCGATGAGTTCATCCCAAGAGAAAAAGCCCTTCATGTATTTGATACCCTACTTTCAAACAAAGGTAATCTGTTTGAAGACAAAAAAGAAAACGGAAAAAGCAACGGAAAATATGAAATAGAAAAAATGGAAATAGAAACAATAGGAGTACCACTATCAAAAACTAACATAAAACAAACAATAAATTCAGTATCATACGGAATTTTCCCGATAGAAATAAAGGATATAATAGAAATAGTAGGAAAAGTAAAGAAAATTATACATACAAGGTCAGGATATATTACAACATTGGAAGTTTCACACGACCCAAGAGAAAACTACGAAAACTTTTTTATTGGACAAGACGGAGATAAAATCAAAGAAGGAAACATATATATATTCGTCGGTAAGAAAAGTGGAAAAAAGATAGTATCAAAAATATTCTTTGAACCAAAAAATCTCACTTTGCTCATAAATCTAAACAGTCCCACAGAAGAAAGTATTTCAAATATAAAAAATATACTTAAAAATCAGCCCGATGGCGATCTTGAAGTATTACTAGAAATTAAATCAAACATTTTTAGATACAAAAGGAAAATTTATCCATAAGATAGTCTAAAAAAAGAAATATGGGAAAACGGTGGAACATTATTAGTACTACCTAAAGACTTAATAAATGAAAACTGATCTTTATTCTCTACAACATAAATCTGAAAATATTAAAATTAAAGTATGAAATTAAATTCAATAAGAGTAAAGCTAATTTTATCATTCGGGATAGGAATTATTCTACTTTTAGGAATTCTGACTTCAACGTTCTACATGAATTTTAGGGAAATATTCAAAAAACAGATATCNCAAAAAGGAGAACAGATATCGGAATTCTTCCGTAATCATTCATCTGTTAATTATGGATTTTTACAAGAGGACAAAGTTCTTCTTGGAGAAGTAATAAACCTCTTCATAAGAAACGAGGACGTTATTTTCGCTGGTGCCGTTAAAAGTAACGGAGAAATGATAACATTCAAAACAAAAGATGAAAAAATAGCCCAAGACCTTGTTTGGTTTATCAAGAACATAATTATACCAAAAGATTCAAAAATCACCACAAATTCTCAATCACAAAGAATAGTAAGCAAAAAGACAATAACCGGCGAAGAAGTCATTATATTCCTCAATCCAGTTATGATACAAAGACAAGAGCTTCCTATATTAGAAGGAGGTGAAAGTGACGAAAAGAAGGAAATTAAAGGCTTCACCGTATTAGGCGTGACGATGAAAAATTTTGACAATGAGTTCAGAAACGTAATACTACGCGTAGTTGCTCTTGCTCTCTCACTTACCGGAATACTATCTATCATATTCATAGTAATAATAAACAACATAATATCACCCGTAAACAAAGTAAAAGAGGTAGCAGAAAAAATAGCAAATCAAATGGATCTCACTCAAAAACCATATGCAGAATCCAACGATGAGATAGGAGAACTATCGGACTCTTTCTCAAAAATGGTTGATATTCTCAAAACTGAACTAAAAGAAATAAAAACAGCCTCCGAAATATTCTCAAAAGCAGCAAAAGATATAGCCAAAATGTCAGACAGAATAAAACAGGGCATTGAAACCCAAGAAAAGGGATCAGAAAGAATATTAGATGTAATAGAAAATATATATGACATAGCAGGAGATGTGCTGAACTCCCTTTCAGAACTCCTTTCCTTATCAAAGAAAATCAAACAAGATGAAGAAAATAGAGAGAAAAAGCTCATAGAAATAAAGTCTCAAATTGATAGAGTAATAAAGGATTCAGAAGATATATACTCAAGCATAGGAAATGTTGTAAAGAACTTGAAAATAATGCCGGAAACNGCAAGCATNTCCGCTGAATCAGCAAAAGTAGATGATTCAAGAGGTAAAATAGAAAACAAACTAAGCGGCATTTTGGAGAAACTCAAAAAATCTGAAGAATCGCTCATAATAATATCAGAAGGCGGAGAAAACATACAAAATCAATTAGGAGAATTCATAGATTCAATAAGTAAAATAACATCTGGTAAAAATACAACAACGAGCATCATACAAAACATATCACAAAACATAGAAAAACTGGTATATATCACCAATGAGCTTTTAGACTTTATAGATGACATGAACATTTTATCAGTAAATGCGCATATAGCAATATCCCGTGAAGATAGTAGAGGAGAAGATACAAAAAGAGAATTTAAAATAATAGCTGGTGCGATAAAAGAACTCTCTAAAAACGCAGAAGAAAAAATTAAAAACATAAGAAACGAAATAAAAGAAATTCAAGGGCTACTTGTAAAAATCATGGAGGTAACAAAAAATGAAACCGAACCTTCAATCTCTAATCTTGACAAAACGAAATCTAATATAGAAAGCAGTACTCTGAAAATTAAAGGTAACTCAGAAGAACTAAAAAGTGAATTCAGAAACATACAAACAGAACTAAATGAAACACTAACATATTTCCAAGAAACATTCATGAACTTCAAGTTCGTAATCCAAACCGTAATGAAAATATATGAAGCGTTAAAGAATTCTTCAGTAGAAATATCAGAATCATTCAACAACCTAAATCTGCTCAGAAACAATATATCTTATGTACAAAACCTAATATCAGATGAAATAGATAACACAAAAGTATTAATCCCAGCAATATATGAACTTAACAATATTGTAGAAAAAACTAGTCAAAAAGTAAAAGAAGAATACAAAGGAGTAGAAGAAACAAAAAAATCTTTAAGTGAAGTCACATCTAGTATAGAAGAAATTAAGCAAATAACAATAATTCTAAAAGCAAGAGCTGATAACATTTTAAAAGTTGCACAACAGCTTGGTGAAATGACCCAACAGTTCAAACTCTCATAAAAAAAGAAAGGAAAAATATGTATAACCGATTATGTAGAAAAAGCAGGACAAAATAGGTAGCTTGAAATATTTATCTTGATTGATTTATCTTGAATACGTTCCAAAAAACTCTGCCTCACCCAAAACTTTACCATCAATCGCTTTTAGAACTTCAGATTTTGATGCCCCAGGGGGAAGCTTTAAAGTCTCCTGAGATATAGCTTTTATCTTAAAAAAATACCTGTGAGTACCGTGTCCCGGAGGAGGACATGGACCACCCCAACCCACTTTACCAAAATCATTCCTACCCTGCTTTATACCACCTTCAATTTCTGGTTTCTTTTGAACCCCCTCTGGCAAAGAATTTTTAGAGGCTGGAATATCATAAATGACCCAATGATTAAAAGTTCCTATCGGAGCATCAGGATCATCAACTATTAAGACAAAACTTTTCGTTCCCTCAGGAGCACCTGACCACTCAACTGGTGGAGATACATCCTCTCCCTCACAAGTATATTTTTTTGGTATTCTTTCACCATTTTTAAAAGCCGATGACTTTATCTGAAATACTTTTGCTCCTTTTTCTTTTCCTTCCATTTCTTTTGCTTCCATAAAATCTATTTTGCTAAAAACAAAGAAGAAAAAAATAAAGGCAGAAAAAATTAAAATCCCCTTCATCATTTGAATTTTTCTTTTTACTCAACATTTAATACAAAAAACAGCTTTTTCACATATTCCAAAACCTTTTGTAATTCATCATAAATCTTATCTGCAATATACTCATATTTATTGTAGTCTATAATCTTTTTTTGATGAGCTAATNTGACTGAGGCTTGTCAAGTGCATTCAACTTTCTGATATTCATATTATTTTTTCTGGTATTCATATAAGTAAGCTTTTGATGTCTTCCACGCTAAATCAAAACATATTTCACTTATAACTGAATCACAGATAGCTTCATCTTTTTCTTCTTGCAAAATCTTCTCAGATCTTCTCAATGCTCTCTCAAATTTTTTTAAAATCTTCAAACATAAAACCANAAAATATAGATGAGTTAGAATTTACACAATCAAAANCAAATTCCGCATTCATATCTACATTTTTATACTCCATTAGCGACTCTTTTGAAATCTTCATCAACATCTTTAAAATCAACGAAATCAACCTTGCACTGTACAAAATAGGTAAATTTTCAAAATAGGTAAATTTTCTAATTCCTCTTTTATTTCAAGCTTTATATGAGGCGGGATTAGATATCCTTGAATTGGATATCCTGAATACTAAAATCAATATCAGATCTTTTTCCGCAAGTTCACGACTCTTTTGAACCGAAAAAGAAAAATTAAAGAAAAATTTATAAAAAACTTTATACCTTGAAAGGTATGAATATTTTCAGAATTTTCAAGATATCTTCCTTCAATTTATCAACAGGATAGTTTTCAAACTTCATACACTTGAACACAACTTACCTTAATTTTTACTCTATCTCATTTTAAATTTTACTCTACCTTAATTTTAATAGAGAAAATTTTGCTTTATCAATATGATAACCTTAAAATAAAATTTATATGGCAGTTTTTTCATATTCAGGTGTAAAAAATGGTAAGAAAATAAAAGGAATAATAGAGACCAACTCAATAAGAGAAGCTCTAACAAAATTAAAAGAAGAAGGGATAATCGTGACAAAAATAAACGAAGCAATAAAACAAAAAAAGGGGAAAATATATCAAGACAAAGAAAAAAGAAAAAACGGGCTAAAAGGTCTTACAAAACTCAGTTTGAATCTGGAATTAGACTTAAATATATCACCTTTTTCAAGGATTTCAAGGCAAGATATAGCAGTTTTTTCCCGGCAAGTGGCTTCACTTCTGAAAGCGGGGATATCTCTTACAGATTCTCTTGATACAATAGCTAAACAGACAAGAAAATTACCACTTCGTCAAGTNATAATATCNCTTTCAGAAGGAATAAAATCAGGTAAATCCTTCTCTCAGGTTCTGTCAGAGCATAGAAACATTTTCCCCGAAATATACATTGGTATGGTAAGGTCAGGGGAGACCTCGGGCGAGCTCGACAAAGTAATGGAAGATCTTGGAGAGTATCTTGAAAAACAGATAGCATTAAGGTCAAAGATAACATCTGCGATGGTGTATCCAGTATTCATTGTTGCTGTTATGGGAATAGTTATGTGGGTTCTTTTAAGTTTTGTTGTACCAAAAATAGCTCAGCTCCTTGAAGATGTCGGAAAATCTTTACCAATATATACAAGATTACTTATAACATTCTCCAAAATTTTCTCCGCAACNGCACCNTATTTTCTCCTTGCATTAGCTGGATTATTCATATTGAGAAAAAAAATACTTTCTGTTCCAAAGATAAGATATAACTTTGACCTGCTCAGGTTAAAAATTCCNATATATTCAAAGATACATATTCTTGGTGAAACATANAGAATATTTTCTACTCTTGCAACTCTAACACGGGCTGGCGTTCCTCTTGTTAAAGCAATAGAAACGGCAGAAGAAATCTCAACAAATGTTCATATAAAAAAGGTTTTGAGAGAAAGTAAAGAATATGCAATAGAAGGAAGAAATATATCCGAAAGGTTCGCAGAGTCAGAAATATTTCCACCGATGATATCAAACATGATATCAGTAGGCGAAAGATCTGGCGAACTTGAAAAAATGTTCTGGAATATATCTCAAATAACATCTTCTGAACTCGAAACATTCCTTTCTGGCGTTACCTCTCTTATAGAACCCATCCTTATACTCTCAATAGGAGGCATGATATTCCTTATAATGCTTTCNGTAATAGTCCCGATACTTGAAATCAATAGGTCAATAATGTAAAATTCTAATGTAAAATTCTTGAATAAACAATCTATATCGCAGATAATATACAGATAATATAAAGGAAAAATTTTTCTACCTGGCATTTACTTAACCATATAGTAGAAAATATGTTTAACCAAAAAAGCACTAATATAATTTTATATGAACNATATGAGCAAACCGAATCAGAATAAATTAGAAATAGGTAGAACAGGAAGAAAACCCCATTACTTGTTTTTAGCTATAACGATGATTTCTCTTATAGCGTTGGTAAACTCGTGCATAGAAATACACGCAAAATTCAAATTAAATGCAGACGGTTCAGGATATGGTAGAATTGATTACGTAATAGCCAAAGGTATATATTCAGCTCCTGATGAAGAGAAATTAGCAATAAATGAAGATAAACTTGCTGAAATAATTGCAAAGAAAGAAGGTTTCAAAGTCATAAGAACAGGTAGTGCTTACGAGAATGAGAATATGATGAGAGTATGGGCTGAATTTGAGTTCAAAGATATATCAAAACTTTCAGATGCATTCTCAAAATACACCGTGGAAGATTTAGGAAACGGTAAAAAAGAATTCAGAGGTCATTATAGAATAAGAGGAGANCTACACCAAAGAGAAGTATTAAAATCCATGTTTAAAGANCTTAATTCAACTATTGANGTTGANTTTCCAGGAAAAGTTATAAGCACAAACGGAAAAACTGTATCTTCAAGAAAAGTCCTATGGATAATCCCAGCGGAAGAGTACGTTGGAAGAGATGTTGATTTAGTCTTCGTAGCTCAATTTGAATATAACAAAAAAGAAGGAATATTAGAAAAAATAAAAAGGAAGATAAAGAATGTTTTTTGAATTTTCATTCTACTGTAACACTTTTCGCAAGATTTCTTGGCTGATCNACATCGTGCCCCAAAATCACAGCTGTGTAATACGCAAGAAGTTGCAAAACTGGAATTGAAACAAAAGGAAAAAGAAGTTCCGGAACAGATGGAATATTTACTACTGTTATATTTTCATAATTTTGAATTTGAGAATCAGATAAAAGAATTANCTTTCCATGTCTTGCTTTGACTTCCATAAGATTTGAAATTGTTTTTTTGAAAACTCTATCTTGTGGAGCTACGAAAACGCTTAGAAACTCCGGGGAAATCAGAGCAATAGGGCCGTGCTTCATCTCTCCGGCTGGATAAGCTTCCGCATGAATATAAGAAATTTCTTTGAGCTTCAACGCACCCTCCATAGCAACTGGATAAGATAACCATCTACCAAGATAGAATGCATGCTTGAATTTTGAAACATCTTCCGCTATATTTTCAATGAACTCATTGTGATTTAAAACCTGATTGATTTTATCAGGAATTCTTCTTATGTCTTTTATGTATTCGGAATTTTTACTTTCACCTGAAAGCATAATAGCGAGGAGGTACAAACTTGTGATTTGAGATAAAAAAGTTTTAGTTGCTGCAACACCTATTTCTGGACCTGCGTTAGTGTGAAGAACAATATCTGATTCACGAGCAAGAGTTGAACCCAGTATATTTACCAAAGATATAATTTTGGTTCCTTCAGTTTTTGCCTTTCTTGCAGCTTCAATGGTATCGAAAGTCTCTCCGGATTGACTTATCGCGATCAAAACAGAATTTCTAAAATCAAAATCCTTATATCTGAGTTCAGAAGCGTACTCAACATCAACACGAACACGAGCAATATGCTCTAACCACAACTTCCCTAAAAGTCCGGCATGATAAGATGTTCCACACGCAGTAATTACAAACCTCTTATCTTGCAAAAATTTAGATTTTATCTCATCCCATACAGATATAAACTCCTTTATAGTATCTTCAACAACATGTGGTTGCTCAAAAATTTCTTTGAGCATAAAATGCCTAAATCCACCTTTTTCCGCTTGAGATATATCCCAGTTTATCTCAATATATTTTTTTTCAACAGGGACACCATTATTTTTTATTTTTACTGATTTTGAAGAAACAACCGCAATATCTCCATCATCAAGGGGAATAATTTTTCTTGTAAAAGGGAGTAAGGAAGGGATATCAGAGGAAATTATGAAACCTTTATTCCAAATTCCAATGACCAGTGGTGCCCCTTTTCTTGCGCAAATTATTTTATCTGGTTCGTCAGAGTAAAAAGAAGCTATGGCCCATGTTCCATTAATCTTTGATATCGCTTTCTCAAACGCTGTTTCAAAATCAACTTTGCCAGTTTTAATTTCCTCCTCTATAAGATGAGCTATAACCTCTGTGTCTGTTTCAGATGAAAAAGAATGTCTNGAAAGAAGTTCAGATTTTATTTCGGCAAAGTTTTCTATTATTCCATTATGGACAACCGTTATTTTTTCTGTGCAATCTAAATGTGGATGTGCGTTATTATCCGATGGTTCCCCATGAGTCGCCCATCTCGTATGTCCTATACCTATATTCGTATAAGTTGGAAAATCTATCTCCGAAAGATAAGATATAAGTTGTGAAATCTTTCCTTTCTTCTTAGCAATTTTTATTTTTCCGTCTTTTATGACCGCAATCCCAGCGGAATCGTAGCCCCTATATTCAAGCCTCTGGAGTGCTGGTATAAGAACATAAAGAGCATTAGTTTCTCCTACATAACCGACAATTCCGCACATATTAGAAGAAATTTTAAACCTTATAGCTTAAAAAACAGGATAGACTAAAAAAACTTTATCGCAAACATATTAATGCAACATGCAATAAGGCAACATGTAAAGCCGCGCCATCAAAACCTAAACTTTCTACTCGATATTCTATTCTACTTCACTTGCACAATCAAATGATGGATAGTTTTCCTCTGTGCGTTCTGTTTCTCTACACTATTAGTTTTTTATTTTATCGGCTCTCTATTTCGTATTCTTCTCTTATATAGTTATTTTTAGGTTATTTATATATATTATATTATAGTTATTTATATAGTTATTCCACAAGACTTACATATATGATGTGAATTCACTTTTTTGAGCATTCCACCACATTCTGGACACTCACTAACTAAAACTGAACTTATTTCCTCCACTTCAGATTTAGATTTTGAGGCATGTTCATCTGTTATTAGAACACCCTCTCTTGAACCTTCTCTATAAACCGTTATCCCCTTACATCCGAGTTCCCATGCTAACTCATATATTTTCCCTATTTCCTCCGGAGTCGTATTATTTGGTAGATTTACGGTTGATGATATAGAAGAGTCAATATGCTTTTGAATTGTTCCTTGAATTTTGACTCGCATCTTCGGGTCTATTTGATGAGCCGTGACAAAAAAGTCAGGTAGATTTTTTTCATCTCCTCCAAACTCTGCAAGATAAGCAGCAACGAGAGGATGATAAACCTTATATGTCCCACGAGATAAGGATTCTGATCTTCTTATGTATGAGAGAGCAAATATAGGCTCAATACCGCCTGTTGTTCCCGCAAGTATTGCTCCCGAACCAACGGGTGGTATCGTAAGGAGACATGCATTCCGAAGTCCATAGTTCCAAATTTTTTCAAGAATATCTTCTCTTATACCGGAACCGTTATGTTTTAGGAATGGTCTCTCAACATGCTTTTCTCTTTGAAAAGCAGGAAAAGGACCTTTTTCTTTTGAAAGTTCTGCGCTTTCGTCATAAGCTATATTTTTTATAAACTCAAACAGCTTATCCATCATATAAACTGCCTCATCGGTGTCATATTTTATTCTCATCATTGCAAGAAAGTCTGCAAGTCCTGTTGCACCAAGTCCTGTTCTTCTCGTGTAAAGGCTTGCCTCCCTTTGCTGTTGAAGTGGATGGCGCGGTGCGGAATAATCTAAAACATTATCTAAAAATCTCATTCCATACCTTACAACTTTTTCAAGCCCTCTAATATCTGGATAAGCCCAGCCTTTCTTTTCGGCGTAATCCATAGCCTCATCTGGAGATTTTTCATAAACAAGCTTCCAGAATTTTTCAACATCTGGTTTTTTCTTGAACGGATTTTTTACGAATTTTGAAAGGTTTATATTTCCAAGATTGCAACAACCATAATCCTCAAGCATTTGCTCTGAACATGGGTTACATCCTTTTATTGACATTTTATCATCATACTCTGTTGGTGAATATCTTTTTGCAGTATCCCAGAATATAACGCCCGGTTCGGCTGAGCTCCAAGCTCTTTTTACAAGCCTTTCCCAAATATCACGAGCTCTAACTTTGTGTTCAATTCTTTTTACTTTTTCGTTCTCAAACCATAAGGTAAATAAGCCATCCTCTTTAACAGCTCTCATGAACTCATCTGATATTTTTAGCGATATATTCGCATATCTAACATTTATTCTCAGAGGATCATCCTTTATATCTATGAAATCAAAAACATCTGGATGACGGACTTCTAATGTAATCATGAGAGCACCACGCCTGCCTGCTTGACCTATCGTTCCTGTAACTTTTGAAAAAAGGTCCATAAAAGATACAGCACCTGTAGAAAAAATAGCAGAGTTATTAACTGGACTACCTTTCGGTCTAAGGATTGTTATATCTATTCCCACTCCTCCGCCATAAGAATATGTTCTTGCCATCTCCTTTGCACAATCAAATATTCCCTCTATTGAGTCCTCCTTTATAGGTATGTAGTAGCAATTTAGCAGTGTAGCTTTGCGAGGATTCCCCGCACCAAAAAGGATTCTTCCCCCAGGAACAAACTTGAAATCTTCAAGGATTTCATAGAATCTTCTTTCCCACTCACTTTGAAGCTCGGGGGTTTTTTCCTTTGATGCGATTTCCCTTGAAACTCTTTTCCACATTTCAGGTGGAGTTTTCTCTATTATTCTTCCTTCCATATCACGCAGAGCGTACTTTTCATAAAAGACTCTTGCCCTTAGTTCGTCCCCTTGAAACCACCTTAAAGTTTCTTCCGGGATATTTATCATGCTTTTTACACCTCCCTTTTTATTTTTTGAATTAAAATGTCTTTTATTCCTTCCTTTCTATTTTAGCCATCTTACTTTAACTTTTCCATTACTTTCAAAACGTTATTTTTTTATAGAATTTACATTACTCTGACCAAATGCNACTTTTTGTTTTCCACTTTTTTTCTTTTCTGCATTTTTTACTTTCAGTTTTTTATCTATGTGAGATTATTCCTACCAGCTCCAAAACCTAATCTAAAACATTACACAATTTGATTCACTTCTCCTTTACCTATCTATAACAACAAACCCAAAATATAGAATATAACATATAGACCTTAACATAAACAAAGTGGAGAAGTTTGATACTATCATGCATACCGAAAGGTTTAATATGTCAAAATAGAAATTACCTTTATACCNTTTTCCTCTAACTTTTTTCTTCCTTCAAGCTTTTCAAGTTCAATAAGGAACGCACTTGCTAAAACATGACCGCCCAAATCTTCGGCTAATTTTAAAGTTGCGAGAGCTGTTCCACCTGTTGCGAGAAGATCATCAACAATTACAAAATTATCNCCACTTTCTACTGCGTCAACATGCATCTCAACAGTTGCAACACCATATTCAAGACCGTAAGAGTAAGATATTGTTTCTGCTGGGAGTCTCCCTTCTTTTCTGACTATAACTAAACCTTTTTTGAACTTATACGCAAGGGCAGCACCAAAAATAAAACCACGAGATTCAATACTTAAAAACTTCGTAACCTTATCTAAATTTATACTTTCTTCTAACCTCTCTGCTATAAGATCCACCGCAAGAGAGAAACCTCCTCCATCTTTCAGAAGAGTGCTTATATCATAAAAAAGTATTCCTTTTTTTGGAAAGTCAGGAACCCTCCTTATTAAACTATCAAGAAAAGCTATATCTTTTTCTCTAATCTTCATCGCCAACTATCTATTAGCTCAAAAAATTAGATTTTCAATTTTTGCGACTTTTTATTTTATTACTGCGGAGTAAAAACTAAATAAATTTCTCTCTGATTACAAACAGGCGATGTATGATAATTTCCGCTTATTAAAGATGAGAAATCTGTTTCAAATTTTGAAAAACTTATTTTAAAGAGTTCTTCTTTATTCAGGTTCTTAGGTAAAATTTCTTTCGGTATNGCACAATATCCTTCTGTAACTCCCATAAGCCATTCTCGCTGACACGCCCAATTTGTTACCATATTTGCAAAGTAAGGAGATGTAGGATCATCTGCAACACCACCNGGAATTGCAAACCAAATTTCAGTTCCGGTAGGTTTAGCCTCGCATATATATTTTAGCGTCTGACCATCACTACTTAGCTCAAACGAAACAAACTCTTTATCCTCCGATGGTTCCTTGAAATCAAGAGAAGTTGAGAAAAGGTCTTCTTTTGTTTTGACCTTACCGCTTAGCTTTACTGATTCAAAACTCGCAGCATAAGCGAGACCGGTTCCTGCACTTTTCCTGAAATACTTACTCCCATAATAAGTTGGTTCAAATAGTTCTTTCTGAGGTATATCCATAAAATAATCAAATTTTTTGCCAACAAAATCTCCAAGAACGCAGTTCCTAGGATCTCCTNCCCTACAAATAAACTCCACACAATTTCCCTCCAATTNCCTTTTACATTTTTTTGCATTCTGAATTAAAAAATCAGCTGTTTTAGAAACAGCTTTCAGGAATTCATCTTTTGGACACAAGTCATCACCAAGGTAGATTTTTCTCATATCTATTTTTGAAACACCAGCAGTTCCTTTTGGACAAACCTCTCCTTTCTCCCCCGAAATAACAGGAAAGGCAGACCTTATAATAACTTGATTATCAGAAATTAGGGAAAAAAGAGCTGTACTCAGAGGCACCAATCCAACCTCATAAATTGTTTTCGCATCACCCTCAAACTTTGTTCCTCTTAGAATTGAAGTTAAAATTTCTGATAATCTTGCAGGGAAAAATNTCTTTGTAAAGTTTTCCCATGCNAAAGAAGCGAAGCTCATTCTCATTATCATTTCATAGTAAAGAGGTTCAGAGGAATTCACATCATTCTGAAAATTCCAATTTCTGAGTTTCTCCAACATGAACTTTATAAACTCTTTTTTTTCTTCGCTTTCTGATATAGTCTGAATATCCTCCTCTGATATAAATTTGAACAACACATCCAAAAACAATTTTGCAAGTTCTGATTCAGCTGAATTTATTATGTGTGCAACAGTGATTTTGTCAATATTTTGTTTATTCTTTTCTATAAGACTTGAAATATTTTTTGCTCTGAACCCAAAATCAAAAAATGTACCTATGTAGAACCTTTCGTTTAAAGGATCATTATCAAAAGATGTTCCTATAATATCGTTGTTAGCTGTAACTATATAACCAGAAGTTGGATTTATTGCACGTGGAATAAAATCTGGATTTAAAAATCCTACCCAAAAGAGTCTATCCGAAAGGTTAGGAATGTAAGGTTTAACCCCCTGTGCTCTTATTGGGACTTCAACATGAGGGAAGTATCCTATGTTCCCCTTGGTATCTGCGAGTATGAAATTTTGTGTTCCGACTTGGAAAAACTTGACTTGCGTCATAGCTTCAAAAATATCTTTCGCTCTCGCCGCACCGTAGAAAGCAGAAATTTCACTCGTAGGTTTATAACCTGGCCAGACTAACATTATTCCAAGCGAAGTGACTTTATCTCTTTCTTCTTCGCCGACTATACCAGCTGTGAGAAGATACTTGAGTAAATCTCTAACAATATCTGGAAGTGAACTATTTTCTGTTTGCCCACCAGCCAAATTTAAAATGTATGGTAAAAGAGAAGAAAAATCTTTCTGATCGCCGGGATCGACAACGACACCAATATTTGGTACATAGAGAATTCTAATCTTTTGGCTTTTAGGCGAAGATCCTTCATCCAAGTAGAATATCTCCTCTTCTATTATTTCCGCTTTGACTTTCTCTTTTCCCCATATTACATAAAATTCTCCTTCGATATTTTCCACAGGAGTAATAACTATATCTATCGTATCTATAAACGACACGGTAACTCCCCAACATACATTATCACCACCTCCAACAAGGACAACAGGAGCCCCGGGAAATCCAAAACCTCTGACGGAATATTCAGGAGAATTTATATGAAAAGGGAAAAAAGTAGAGGGAGAAACAACATCAAGATGTGGATCATTTTCCAAAATTGGGTAACCGGCCTTTGTTATTTTTCCAGATATGACAAAATTGTTTGAACCAATTGAAAGAGGGAATTTTATCTCTCTTATCTTNTCAGATATTAATTCAATAATTTTTCTAATATCATCTGANGTTAAATTATCTACAAACCTCTTATTAGATATATATGGATCTGACTTCAATGAATTCGCAATCGAAAAAGGAGTTACTCTAATTNTTCCAAGATCATCTACGATTTTTGTCTTAGCAACTGCAGATATTGAGAATTTTTTTTCAAAATCTTCTCCAAAGATTATTTCAACCAATTTAGATGCTATATCAAAGATGCCTCCACCTCCTGATAGGTCAAATGCCCTTTTTTTCCCTATTGCAATAACATCTACCGCACTAAAATATTGAGGTTCCTTTTTAAGAATCTGATATTGCAGAGGTATTCGAGCCTTCACTCCCCCGAATTCCCTACCTTCCGTCGCATCATCTATATACTGGTTTATACCGTCCACATAAGCCTGGACCTTTTTCAACATTCCTATGTCTTTGAAAGATTCAAGAGTTTTTTCGGATATAAATTTGAAACCAAGCATTCTTTGAATAATATCTTGAGTCAGCATTTCCGGGAAGAGTTCCGCAAGCCTACCCGTAGCAGTTCGCCTTGAAATATCCATCTGAAAAAGCCTAAAATGAGCCTGAATATATCCGAGAATAAAAAAAGCATCTGAATCTGATTCTGCAAATATATGAGGAACTCCACACCTATCTATTACAACATGAACAGGATTTTGAAGCCTATATCTTTCTCCTTCTTTTTTCTTTGAACATGAAACGATTGCAAACGAGAAAAGAGAAATATATAAAATCAAATAAACCCAAAAAAAGAAAAACTTCTCTAACTTCAAATTAGATAAAGCTTTCATATGGATAATTTTAAAACTGTGGAAAATAAATTTTGTTTTTTTTCGGGGTTTATTCTCTTCCGTTTTTTTTTAATTCATTTCTTCCTTTTATTTATTTCAATTTTCTCAACGGGTTGCGAAAAAGTAGCCGTTGAAGGAAATAAAGAGCAAACTACCGAACCTGTATGTCCCGTAGTTTTACCTGAAAATAAAAATGAACAAAGTAATTTCCCATCATGCACCACAGTTTACTACAAAGATTTTGATGGTGATAAATTCTCTGACGGTATAACTTCCTGCGAACAAGAACCGGGATATTATCTGGCTGATGAACTATGCTCCACATATGGAGACTGCGACGATAACAACAAAGATGTGTATCCCGGCTCAACAGCATTTCCGGAAGGTGCAACACAGGTTTGTCCCCCTCCCGCCTAAAAGACCTTAACTTCCTACTTTTTTACTCCTCTCAAAAGAGCAGATATAATAGATTTTATCAGAGCAAAAAATTTTATATTAAATTCTATATATAACTCATATCTATCAGATGGAATAATCTTTATTTTCTTACCNCATAAAGCTTGAACGTAAGATAAACCCGTTACAAAATCAGGATCTAAGATACCATCTTTTTGGACAAAAAAAACTATTTTTTCCAACTTACCAGGTCTTTTCCTTATGATATCCATCAAAAAATCAATATAATCTATCTCCATTTTCCTTCGTCTTTTTTTCCTTTGATTTTCTCTGAACTCTTCTATACCTTCCTTTTTTACCAATTTGAGCAACAAAGAAGATAAATTTTGCGATATCAGCCGATCTAATATAAACTTTCTTTTTAAAATTTCCAATTTCATTAACTTCAAAGAAAGTAGTGTAGAATATGTTGAACTATCTTCAATTACTATTTTAAGTCCCAAAATCACATTACTTGTGGGAAGAGAAATTTAGAAATTATTTCTTCTTTTGTAGATTTGAGAATATCATCTAAAAAAGGTATTTTTCTTTTTTCTGGGAAAATTAATTTTGGCTCTTCCTTTATTCCAGCAAGCTCCTTTGCTAATGTTACAGCATCTGAGAATGTTCCTATATGGTCTATAAGTCCGAGTTCTAACGCTTCNTTCCCTGTAAATACTCTCCCGTCTGCTATTTNATCTATTTTATCTTTTAGAGCAGGTCTCACTTCAACGACATCCTTTTTGAATTGCTCAAAAAGCTTCAAGACAATATCTTCAAGATATTTTATATCTTGCTCGTTAGGCTGTCTGAAAGGAGAACCTGTATCTTTGAACTTCCCAGATTTCACTATGTAAGGTTTTACCTTCAAATATTTCAATAAATCTTCTACTGTGAAGAAGAAAGATATAACTCCAATTGAGCCGACAACTGAACCCGGTAAAGCTATAACTTTATCGCATGCAAGGGAAACATAATAAGCACCGGAAGCTCCAACATTTTCTATTGAACATACGAGCTTTTTACCTGTTTTCTCTTTAAATCTTTTAAGTTCAAGGTATATTTCCTGAGAAGCTCCTATTGTACCACCCGGTGAGTTTATCCTCAAAATAATTGCTTTTACAAAATCATTTTTTTCTAAATTTCTTAAATCATTCACTATTTTTTCAGAAGATAAAATTGTATCTTCAAGTTTCAGTATATATATAGCCTCTTTGACTTTTTCCCTTCCGAAGAAAGAAAAAAATCCTCTTATTGCAAGTACAGTGAAGAATAATAAAAACAATAGTTTGACAAGTCTTACAAACCTTTTCATTTGAATTCAAGTTAGTTATCTTGTCTAAAATTTTTGAGTTTGATAAAAACTTTACTTTTTTATTGTGTTATCTGTTGCCATAATAACTCTAAACGAAGAAAAGAATATAAAAAAGTGTATAGAAAGCGTGAAGGATATTTCAGATGACATAGTTGTCGTAGATTCATTCTCTTCTGATCGCACATGCGAAATAGCTGAGAAATTGGGGGCAAAATTAGTAAAAAGGGCATTTGATGATTTTTCCTCACAAAAGAACTTTGCAGTTTCAAATTGTAAATATGATTGGATACTATCATTAGACGCAGACGAAATAGTGTCAGATGAACTAAAAGATGAAATAAAAAAATTAGACCTAAAAAATACTGAATTCTCCGGGTTCTTAATAAAAAGAAAAAATATCTATCTTGGAACCCCGGTGAAAGTTTGGTATCCAGATTGGAAACTGAGACTTTTCAAAAAATCAAAAGGTAATTGGGTTGGTAAAATTCACGAAAAGGTAAAAGTATATGGTAAAGTTGGTAAGCTCAAAGGAGAGATAATACACTTTACATATAATAGTGTTTTAGAACACTTTGAAAAAACGATAAAATTCGGCAGAGAATATGCAAAAATCTCGTATTTGTCTTATTACGGAAATAGAAAATTGATGAGATTAACCATTAAAACTATGCTTATGATATCTCCATTCTGGACATTTTTCAAAAATTACATTTTAAAAAGTGGATTCAAGGACGGAACAAGAGGCTTGATAATTTCTTACAGTGCTCTGTTAGATAGAGTCATTAGATATTCATTACTTTGGGAAGCAGAAGAGAAAAGAGAAGAAAGCAAAAACAACGAAACAAATTTTGAATTAAACAAATTTTAGGCTTAAAAAATAAAATGTAAAATGGGAGGTAAGAATAGATGAGTGAAGTTGCAGGATTAGATATAAAAAATTGCACTGTAATAGGCTGTGGTGTTATGGGTTTTGGAATAGCCGTCGTTCTACTAAATAAGGGTTTCAATGTAACCGTAGTAGAAAAAGACGAAAGCTCACTTGAAAGAGGAATAAACCTCATAAAAAAATTCTATGAAGCCGGCATAAAAAGAGGAAAAATAAATGAAGATGAAGTAAAAGAAAACCTCAAAAGGCTAAAAGGGACCATAAATTTAAACGAAATACCGCCAGATTCCCTGACAATAGAAGTTGTAAATGAGGAACTCAAATTAAAACAAGAAGTTTTAAGAAAAGTAGAAGATATTATTAACGAGGATAACCCAATTTTTACAAATACATCATCTATACCTGTAATAGAAATAGCAGCGAGTCTAAGAAAACCAGAAAGGTTAATAGGTTTCCATTTTTTTAATCCCCCACCTGTTATGAAACTTATAGAAGTGATACCATCCAAGAAAACAGACGAAAGATATATAAATTTTGCAGTAGAATTTGCAAGGTTCTTAGGTAAAGAGCCTGTAATTACAAAAGATACACCAGCATTTATAGGAAATGCTTTGCTCGTACCGTTCATTCTTGAATCAATAAGAATGTATGAAAGTGGTCTTGCTTCATATGAAGATATAGATAAAGCGTGCAAACTTGGCCTTGGATACCCTATGGGACCGTTTGAGCTGGCAGATTTTATGGGACTTGATATAGTCTTAGCCATAGCAGATAACGTTTATGATAGGACAAAAGATAAAAGGTTTGCCGCTCCCGCTACATTAAGAGAACTCGTAAACGCAGGTAATTTAGGAAGAAAAACAGGCAGAGGCTTTTACGACTACAAAAAACCAAAAATATTCGGTGTAGAAATGTAGTTATTGTAAAAATGTAATCAAAAATTTAGATTAGAAATACAATTTTTTCAAAACTCAATACAATTTTTCAAAACTCGAATGTAATATCAAAAAACAATGTAATATCAAAAAACGTAATAATTATTAAAAATATTGAGCTTTTTTCTCTTTGAGTATTTTTGCTTTTTCTTTTGCTATAGCATTTACCAAAGTTATATCTGGTAAAATATCAACAGGAGTTGTGAGTATTTCTTCTATTGTTTCATCAAAAATTTGTTCTCCTGTCTTTTCTGAGAAAAGCTTTGCAACATTCTCATTATCAATTTCCTTCAATTCTTTCTTGAAGTTTTCTAGCTGATTCTTTAGCTTATCTTTTATTTCTTCATCCTCAGTTTGCGCTATTATTTCCTCATAGCTTTTTATTTTCTCTTTCAATCTTTCTATTTCTTCCTGATAGACTTCCTTTTCGGGTCTATCTTTGAGTAAAGTTGCGTAAAATTGAGCGTAAACAGCTTTTGCAAGCAAGAACTTGCCGTCTGTCTTTTTGAAGACTCTATCAAAATATATTTTCGCTTTTATTGGGCTTCCACCAAGTATGCTCGGTGCAGTCGCATAGAAAGTAGCCCGGAGCAAAAGAGGAGAAGAATAAAAGTAATCTTCATCAATTTCTATAAGCCTATCTACCATAGCAAGCATCTTTGAAATTTCAACAACAGATTCAGGAGAACCTTTCGCAGTTGATATCCAATAACCAAGACACGCTGTGTACCAGAAAGCCTCCCTTACGTTTTTCTTCTCTATGGTTTTTGCAAGATCTTCCACCGTAGCTTCTCCCTTCGCTACTTTTTCAAGTTTTGCCTTAAAATTCTTATTGATTATAGATAGAGCTTGTTCAGCATATTTATAGCCCTTGTAGTATAGAATATTTGCTTTTTCCGGGTCATAATCCTCTACAAATCCCGAACCATAAGAACAGTATGTTTCTGCAAGATTAGAAAGAATAACTGCATTATTTGGATCAAGTATTCTTCCAGTTTCAAGTATAAGCAGGTTTGATGGAATACCAGCTCCGACTATAAAAGGTAGGTCATATTTTTGCACTTCTTTGGCTGCATTCCCTGTTGCCTCTGCCGTCATAACTATTGCAAGCTTTTGAATATTGCAGCCTAAAAAGAAAAGTCCGCAAAATAAAATCCCTATCTTTACATCTAATCCTTTCTTTACATCTAATACTTTTACATTTCTACCCATAGATACTCCCTCCTGCTTCATAATAAGATAAGAAAAAAAGTAATTTAATTTTCTTTTTTTTTCCAGTTTTTATGAATTTACCAGATTTTTTATTTTTAGTTCAAAAAAATTCTCCTTTTGTAAGAAAAATAAAACTTTGTGATTAAAAAATTGCTTATGCAGAGCATGACAGGATACGGAATAGAATATGCAGATATTATGGGAGAAAAGTTCATGTGTATAATAAAATCTCTCAATAGCAAATTTCTTGACACATTCTTTGATATTCCAAATGAAATTGTATCCATTGAACCTAAAATGAGGAAAGAAATAAGAAAAAGAATTAACAGGGGTAAAATAGAGGTGATAATAAAAAGACAATCAAAGACAAAATCAATTTTAGGTTTGCTTTTCAAAAAAAGAGATGAGGAGAAATTCAAAGATGAGATTTTTTCATTATTCATGTCAGCTCTGACAAAACTCATACAATCAAGGGAAAATGAAGGGGAAGCAATAAAAGAAGATATTCAAGAAAGAATTGATAGACTAAAAGAAATAATTTCAGAGATAGAGATAATTCACAAGAATTTTCCTCTCTTAGTGAAAAACGCACTAAAAGAGAGGATCAATCAAATAAAAGACGAATTGGGTATGAAAGACATTCCGGATAACATAATAGATTCAGCGGGAGTTGTTCATATTGTAAGAAAAGCAGACATATCAGAAGAAATAACGAGAATAAAATCTCATCTAAGTAACTTTGAGGACGAATTAAACGGGGGTGGAGACGGGAAAAAACTCACATTCATATCGCAGGAACTTTTGAGGGAGTTTAACACCATGGGAAGCAAATCCCTTGACCTAAAAATAATAGAGAAAGTAATAGAGGGAAAATTAGAGGTAGAAAGAATAAGGGAGCAACTTTATAATGTAGAGTAGCAAATCTTTGAATTTTGAACTCACTTATAACTTTTAGAATTCGCTTATGTCTTTGAGTTGTTCTAAACTTCTTATCAAGCCCTCACGAATTGCAATAGTAGCGACAGCATCAGATACGGCATTTACAACCCTTTGATCAAAAATAGATGGTATAATATACTCTTCGTATAGCTCTGAATCATCTATTAAATTAGCTATTGCATATGCAGCTGCAATTTTCATATCATCCACTATCTTTTTTGCCCTTACGTTTAGCACCCCCTTGAAGAACCCAGGGTAGACAAGAGCGTTATTTATCTGATTTGGGAAATCAGACCTCCCAGTAGCTACTATTCTTGCATATCTTTCAGCGTCTAATGGATCCACCTCAGGAATTGGATTGGCAAGAGCAAAAACTATCGCGTCTTTTTCCATAAACCTCAAGTCTTCACCTTTGAGTATATTTCCAACAGAAAGTCCTATAAATACATCAGCACCTTTGAGAGCACCTTTGAGGTCTCCTTTGTAATTATCTGGATTAGTGTATTGTGCTACATCTACTTGATAATCATTTAAAGCATTCTCTCCGTCTCTTCCTATTGCTCCTTTCTTATCACATAAAATTATATTTTTTATTCCTAATTTGAGAAGGAGTTTTGTCGTTGCAATCCCAGCAGCTCCAGCTCCATTTATAACTATTTTTATGTCTGAAAAACTTTTTCCAACAATTTTCAAAGAATTCAAAAGAGCAGCAAGAACAATAATTGCTGTTGCATGCTGATCGTCGTGCATCACAGGAATGTCAAGCTCTTCTTGTAGTCTCCTCTCTACTTCAAAACATCTTGGAGCAGATATATCTTCAAGATTTATAGCTCCAAAAACAGGAGAAATGGCCTTTACAATACTAACTATTTGATCTATATCTTGTGTGGCAAGACATATAGGAAAACCATTAACACCTGCAAATTCCTTTAATATGGCTGCTTTCCCTTCCATTACGGGAATAGCCGCGTATGGTCCAACATTTCCAAAACCCAAAACTGCACTACCATCTGTCACAATAGCAACTGTGTTTGATTTTATTGTATATGTAAATGCAATATCTGGTATTTTTTCTATGGCTTTAACAACTCTTCCAACACCCGGAGTGTACAGCCTTGCGAGATCTTCCGTTGTGCTTATCTTACGTTTTGATACTACCTCCAATTTACCGTGAAGGTGAGCAAGAAATGTTCTATCAGATACAAATTCCACCGATACTCCATTAATACTTGATATCTCCCTTATTATCTCTTTTGCATGTGCTCCATCTCTGACATTAACATGAATATCTCTCACGACCCATGTTTTACTTGTTTCAACAAGATTTATACCCCTCACCTCCCCTCCCATTTTCGTTATTACAGATGTTATATTACCTAACATTCCCGGCAGATTGCTGAATTTAAGCCTGATAAATATGGTATATGCTGGTGAAGAAGTAAAAAACATATCTTATATGAAAAAAATTTTACACAGGCTTATATACTATATACGAAAATACAGCAAAAATTTCTAAATGTTTTTTCATCTTTTCGTAATCAACTTAATTTTACGAAACCTGAAAAAACTAAATTTGCCCCCCCTTCAAGGAAGAAATACTCTCCTTTTTTAGAGACAAAAATACTTCCGCCCTTGAATATTATTTTAGCCTCATCGTCAACGAGATTTCTTTCTCTGGCTACTGAAAAGACAGCAACAGCTCCCGTCCCACACGCAAGAGTTTCACCTACCCCCCTTTCAAAAACCATAACCTCAATTGAATTTTTATCCTTAACCTTTGCAAACTCAACGTTGGCATTTTCACCTCTTGATATTTTCGGAGCTAAATTGAAAAAAAGTTCATAGTCAAAATCACCCAAAAAAACGAGATGAGGATTTCCAACACTAACTTTGAAAAGTTCAAGATTATGATAATTGATTTTTCCTATAATTTGCGGCTTTCCCATATTCACTTCAAATCCTCTTTGAGTTCTTTTCACCTCCCTCTTCCCTGCTCCGGTTTCAAACACAATTTTATCTTTATCAGAAAGGTTCATATCATATACATATTTTGCAACACATCTTATTCCATTTCCACTCATTTCTGCCTCAGAACCATCGCTGTTTATTATCTTTATTTTGAAATCAGAATCTTGACCTGATGGCTTATATAAAGGAATAACACCATCGGCTCCTATTCCGAAGTTTCTGTTGCAGTATTTTTTTGCAAACTCGTGAGGAGAAAAGTTTTCCCCCCCCTTGTGGGACGCGAAGGTCTATAACTATAAAATCATTCCCTAACGCCTCATACTTTGAAAACCACAAAACCATACCGATAAAATAAAAATGTATGAGATTGTATAGTAGTTATACAAAATCAATTTTTAGAAATTGGCAGACAAATTTTTTAAAATTGAAGAATGCCATGGGTGATATAAAAGATTTTGTAGAAAGCGACAAAATTTTGAGAATGAAAAGGAAAAACGAAAAAAACAAACCCTTATCTTCAAAAGACATATTAGGTTTCTTTTTTGGAACAATTTTAACCTTTCTCCCACTTTTTTCAACAGTGTATATTAAATCTCAAATAATAAGTCAAGGTTATAAAATCGCCAAGCTAGTAAAGGAACTTGAAGAACTACAAGACAAAAGAGATTTTCTTTCCGCAAAGCTGAATTCACTTGAAAATCCAAAGAACTTCTTCAAAATAGCTCAAAAAATGGGATATGAACTACCTTCAATAGATAAAATAACCTTTATAAGCACAAAAAACAACATAGATAAACGAGTAGAAAAGGAAATAAACAAGTATAATCAATAATCGAGGATGTCTTTAAGGTGTTTTCTGCTTTCCGCAACTATTGTCCCAGGCTCATCTGAAAATGTACTTCTGACATGAATTGGTACCTTAAATCTTGCTGATATCTCAACACTTCTTATCTGTAAAACCTTCGCCCCTAAAGATGCAAGTTCCATCATTTCTTCATAAGATACAAAATCAATTTTCCTCGCCTTTGGTTCAATATTTGGATCCGTAGTAAAAACTCCTGGAACATCTGTATAAATTTCGCAGACCTTTGCTTTGAGTGATGCTGCAATAGCAACAGCGGTTGTGTCAGAACCTCCTCTTCCTAATGTAGTTATTCTTCCGTCTCTGGTAACTCCTTGAAATCCCGCAATAACAGGAACAATTCCCTGAGATAAATCTCGCAAAATCTTTTCAGTTTCAATTTCAATTATTCTTGCATTTGAGAAATTATCGTCTGTTATTATCCTAACTTGAAAACCAAGATAAGATTTTCCCATTATTCCCATGCTTCTGAGTATTGTAGATACCAAAGCTACGGAAACGGTTTCTCCAGTTGATAAAAGGACATCAAGCTCATCTTCTGGTGGGAACTCTGTTATTGATTTGGCTAAATTTATTAGTCTATCTGTCTCGCCAGCCATAGCGGAAACAACAACCACAACTTTATTCCCCTTTCTATACTCTCTTTGAATATGCTGACAAACCCTACGCATTCTATCTATATTCGCCACCGAGGTTCCTCCAAATTTTTGTACAACGATATTACTGCGTCCTCTCATGTTCGGAAAACTTTTTTATTGGAGAAAAAATTTTTACTTTTTCTCGAAAATCTTTCAATTTTTTGAATCTTTATGGTATCCTTTCTTTATTATGGTATCCTTTCTTTATTTTTATAGTTTTTTTTCCCTATTTTTATTTATTACACTTGCACTTTCTTTTATTTTCACTCTCTATTCTTTTATTTTCACTCTATATTATTCGGTTGGGCTTATCCACTTTCAGACCTTTAATACTCATAGATTTTTCAAACCTTTTGTAGATTTTTGTTCAAGTTTTTCTTTTAAGTTTTTCTCTTTATATTCAAGTTTTTTCTTTTGAGTCTTTATATTCAAGTTTTTCTTTTAAGTTTTTCTCTTTATATTTATTCCCCTTGACGCGAAAGATACAGCAGATTTTATCTGATCGTATATTTTTGAAAGTTGCTCTATTCTTTTTGCATCAGAATCAGCCAAAGTTTTCAATTTATTCTCCAAAACCCCAAAGGATTCAGTGGCTAATCCAGATAAATATATAATTTTCTCCAACTCTGCAGGTTTTATCTCATTACGTGAAAGTTGCGAGAGTATCTCCGAAATAATCATTTGTAGCCTTGGAATAGACTGTGATATTTCTTTGAGCAAATCATCTATATCACGAGAGAATATATCCTCACCTACGCTGTTGGATATTTTATTGATTTTAGCTATAATGTTCTGGAAAATCTCTTCCGCTTCCTTCAAAATAAGTATTCTTGCAGAATATTGCATATGTAAATTTTAGATTTCTCCGAGGATTTTTACCATAAAGGAAAGAAAATTGAAAAAATGAAAATTAAAACATAGCTCATCTATTTTACAAGATATGGCAACAGCAGCTGATAAACAGAAAATATATAAAACTCCAAAATTTAAGGTAAGATATAGAAACAGATGTTTGAGGTGTGGAAGACCGAGAGGATTTATGAGATTTTTTAAGCTATGCAGAATGTGTTTCAGGGAACTGGCTCTGAGAGGAGATTTACCCGGCGTCAAAAAAGCATCGTGGTAAAAAGAAAGGAGGAGGTAAAATTAATATGGGGATGACAGACCCAATTGCTGATATGATTACGAGGATAAGAAACGCAATTGCTGTAAGAAAAGACGAGATAATATTACCTGCTTCAAGAACAAAAATACAAATAGCAGCAGTACTTAAAGAAGAAGGATTTATCAAAGATTATGAAATAATACCCGATGGCAAAAAGCTGAAATTAAAAATAGTCTTCAAATACTTTTATCCAGAGCCAAATACCAAAATTTCAGTAATAAGAGGTTTGAGAAGAATTTCAAAACCCGGTAGAAGATTGTATATAAAAGCAAAAGACATAAAACCAATATTTGGCGGAACAGGAATTCTTATTCTTTCAACTTCAAGAGGTATAATGAGTAGCACAGTAGCAAAAAAACTAAATGTCGGCGGAGAAATAATAGCTCAGGTCTGGTAAATTAAACCCCCCCTTTATTTCCCAATTTTTATGTTCTAATTATTTTCTTTCCTAATCAAGTTATCTACATTCTAACCAAATTATAGAAGAAATCCCGAACCGACGCTGAGACTTTCCATCCATCTCCTATTATCTCAAACCCACCTATAACTTTTTTATCCACCTTTAAAGTCAAATTAACCTTCCTACCAAAAGTCTCTTGAATTGTTTTCTTTATTCTCTCAACCCAAGTTGGATCTGGCTCCTCGGCACAAACTACGGTCACATTTTCTATCCCAACCTCTCTGAAATATATGAAGAAAAAATACCTTATTATATCGTCAATAAGAAATTCCCTTTTTTTCTTTATTACAAGTTTCAAAAAATTGGTAAAAATATTAGAGAAGTTCTTCTCCCTCGCCAGAGACTCTATAAACTCTATCTTTCTTTGCTTTGAGTAGGCAGGCGACCTTATAAGAAAATTAACCGGTTCAGAAGAAAGGACCTGCTGAAAGGCTTTTACATCTTCAAAAACTTTTTCAAGGATGTTTTCTTCTTTTGCTGAAAAAATTAGAGCTTTTGCGTACTTTTCCGCAAGCATATGGAAACATAATTATAAATAAACAAAAATAAATGGAAAAAACAAAAATTATAAAATTCAAAAAAATCAGAAAATATATCCTTTTGTTGAAGATGGTTTTGAAAGACCTCTTTTTCTTGTTGCTTTTCTGAAACACAAAGCGGCAGCCTTAAAACACGCTTCAACTATATGGTGAGAATTCATTCCATACTCTATTATGCAGTGCTGTGTAAAACCTCCCCCCCGAGCAACTCCATCAAAAAATACATGCAAAATATTAGCATAATGAGCCTCCCTTATTAAGTTGAAATTATGTATAAAAAAATAAGGTCTCCCTGATATGTCAAGAACAAATTCACAGAGGGCTTCATCAAGGGGAACCTTTGCATTTGCAAATCTTTCTACATCATCTCCACAAGCTTCCCTTATTACTTTTCCTAAACACAAACCAACCTCCTCGGTTATATGATGGTAATCTACATGAATATCTCCCTTAGCTTCAAGCTCAATGTCAAATAAAGAGAACTCAGAAAATATCTCTATCATATGATCAAGAAAACCTATCGATGTACTGACCTTCCTTTTCCCCTCACCATCTAAATTTACGAATATACGAACCTCTGCCTCTTTTGTTTTTTTCTCAATACTTGAAATCCTTCCGCTCACCTTATCTATTTATTTTTATTTTACATATTTTACATAAATCTTTGAGATTTCTACTTCAAATTCCAGAAAAATTACCTAATCAATGAAAAAACTTTAAGGAAAATCACCTCCCACAAGATCAAGAAATGAAAAAATAAAAAACGAATTAAAAATAATGAATTAAAAATCAAGAAAATAAAAAATCAACAAAAAAAACAAAATTAGCTTCCGAGTTATTAATATTATTAAAGTTATGGATATAGATGCAAACGTATCAATGGGATTAGCAAGAGTTTCAATATCAAATATAAGATATCTGATGAATTTCCGGAAAAACGCCGTAAATCAACTACTCTCTGACTCAACATCAATGAAACCCATAAAAATATCTACACCAGAAATCAGACCTAATAGAATATCCGCACAAGAAATAGGATCAATCACAATAGGAAACAAAACAATTAATTTATCGCCAACAAGAGGGAATTTGATAAGAGTAAGGGTATAATTTATTTTCTTAAATCAAATACTTTCCTGAATTTTTCTTTCTGTACTGCGTATAATAGAAGAGAGTTCTTTTCCAAATAAAACTGGATATTTTTCCCCTTCTCTGGGTGGCTCAAGCTTTTTGAGGTATTCCGGTAGCATATCAAAATCTCTCATAAATCTATCTCTGCAATAGAAAATATATTTTCTTCTATCTTCTATCTTCTCTACGACTTGGCCGTGATCTACAACTTTTTTGAGCAAAATTTCGTAAGAGTCAAAGTCAGAATCAAGCTCCGACTCATCTGGCATATCATCAGGATTAGAAAAAGGGATAACGACATCACACATCATTTTTCCAGCTTTGTAAAGGCGCTTCAGATTCTTTCTTCCAGGAAATGTTTTTTTTCTTTCTGAAAGTTTCATTCTTGGTATTCCCCCATATTCTACGAGTTTATATGCGCAATCAAGATAAGGTAGATCAGCTGAAACTGTGGCTTCAGTTCCAACTCCGAACCCAGCCAAATCTGGAAAAGCTTCCAAAATTTCTTTTATTTTGTATTCATTTATTCCACCGCTCAGGAAAATGAAAACATCTTGAAGACCTGCATGATGTAAAATCTTTCTTGCTTTTTTTTGAGTTTTCTATAAGATCTCCGCTATCTATTCTTATTCCTCTTATTTTTATTCCATAATCTTTGAGTTTTTGAATAACTTCAACTGCATTCCTTACTCCTTTTTCAACATCGTATGTATCAACAAGTAAAACTGTACCGTTATATAGCCTTGCGAAATCCTCAAAAGCCTGTTTTTCGTCCTCATAAATCATAATGTAAGAGTGAGCCATAGTTCCGTAAACAGGGATACCGTATTTTTTTCCTGCCGAAAGCAGAGATGTTCCATGAAATCCTGTAATGTAGGCACATCTTGCTGCGACCTGGGCGGCCCAAAGAGAGTGGGCGCGCCGAGCCCCAAAATCTATAAGAAGCTTCCCCTTTGAAACTAAAAAGCACCTCGCAAATTTTGTGGCAGAAAGTATAGGAAATTGTAGAAGATTTATAAGAGCAGTTTCCAAAATTTGAGCCTGAGGCAACGGTGCAACAACCTCAACCAAAGGTTCGTCCGGAAATACTATTCTCCCCTCCTCAACAGAGAAAATATCTCCCTCAAACTTGAAGTTCCTAAGGTAATCAAGAAATTCATCTTTGAATAAGCCAAGTTCCGAGATATATTTTATATCCTCCTCGTCAAACCTGAGATTTTCTATAAATTCAAGCAAGAATTCAAGACCTGCAAAAACATAAAACCTCCTTGGTGTTCCCTCTCTATCTCTTATGAAAAAATCAAAAACAGCAATATCATTTTTGTTATTGAAAAAGTAACTTTGCATCATCGTAAGTTCATAAAGATCGACAAAAAGTGAAGGAGAAAACCTACTCTCCATAGGAAAAATTGTAAAAAATTTTGATGCGTAAATAAAAAATATATATTCCCAAATTCATGCTCTAATATAAAAATCGCACAATATCTATTATCTTGACTCAAATCAGAAATGTTCCCTCACATCAAATTCAGAAAAGTTATAAAAAAATAACACACTTTTAATTAAAAAAAATACTTAATTATAAAAATATGCATAAAAAAGCGATTGCTCATTTTATATAATAAAATGAAGAACAGAAAGCCTCTGGTAAGCATAGGACTACCTACTTATAACGGAGAACGCTTCATCCGGCAGTCATTAGATTCATTGATTGAACAAGACTATGAGAATTTTGAATTGATAATATCTGATAATGCTTCAACAGATAAAACTCCGGAAATATGCAAAGAGTATGTCTCAAAAGACCCAAGAATCAAGTATTACAGAAATGAAAGAAATTTAGGAGCGATTGCAAACTTTAAAAGAGTATTTGAACTATCTTCCGGTGAATTTTTCATGTTTGCATCCGACCATGATTTATGGGATAAAACATTCATTAGTAGATGTGTAGAAGTCTTAACAGAAGACCCATCTGTTGTTCTATGTTCATCTAACACTGCACTTATCGATCAAAATGGGAAAATATTAGAAACTATTTCCGATGAATATCTTGACAACCGCAATATAGATAGACCTTATCTTAGGTTCCACAAGTTTATATGGGAATCAAGATATCATAATATCATATACGGAGTAATGCGAAGAGAAGAACTGAAAAGAACAAGGCTTTTCATTCCTACAATTGCTCCTGATACACTTTTGTTAGCTGAGCTGAGCCTAATAGGTAAATTTGCAATAATTCCTGAAACACTCTATTACAGGAGATTGAACCGTCCTGGAGAAGACAAAAAACAATGGATAAAAAGATACCTCAGAGAACTTGCCACAGATACGGAGAGGAACTATATAATTAAGAACTTTCCTTATTCTTATTTAATGTATCAACTATTAGTTTCGTTAAAGAGAAGCCAACTTAGTCCAAAAGAAAAATTTGCCTTATCAATAGATACTATCTTATGTTTTATTGAAAGATTTAAAGTGTTGGAGGAAATCAAAGAATGGTTGCCCTACCATATCAGGTTCCCCATTGGTTTCATAGCTGAAATCACTGAAAAATTAATTTTGTTATCTTCCACCCGTATGAAACCAATAAGGAAAATAATACGAAATTTACTGTAAGACAAAATCAGAAATTATACGATTTAGTAGCCAATTTACTATTGTTATTTATTTATTTTATTTATTTATGTTCTTCCATAGATTTTTGAAAGTTCGTATAGCTCGAAAGATATATTTTCATCTGGCAAATCTACGAGTTTCCATTCCCAATTTCCCTCAGTTTTTCCGGGAGTGTTTATTCTCGCATCTTCGTCTAATGAAAGTATATCTTGCATAGGAATAACCGCAAAACATGAAGGAGAAATATATGCTAACCTTATCATATGAGAACATATATTTTCTTGATTGAGATTTGTTCCAATATACTTTTCAAGTCTGGCTTTTGTGTTTTTGTCAAGATTTTTAAACCATACACGAGTCGGAGGATTATCGTGTGTTCCTGAATAGATTACAGAATTCCTTTCAGCATTATGAGGTAAATAAGGGCTATCTTCTTCATAAAAAGCGAACTGTAAAACTTTCATTCCCGGAATTCCAAAATATTCCCTTACATACTTTACATCCTCTGTTATAAAACCCAAATCTTCCGCTATAATAGGTAAAGAGGGGAAATTTCTGAAAATAGTTTTGAAAAATGAATAGAAAGGGGTTTGGACCCATTTTCCATTTATAGCTGTCTTTTCAGATGATGGGACTTCCCAGTAAGCTATAAGCCCTCTGAAATGATCAACTCTTATATAGTCATATAGTTTCAGGGCATGGGAAAATCTTCTTAAAAACCATCTAAATCCTTCTTTTTCATGCTCTTGCCAATCATAAACTGGATTTCCCCAAAGTTGTCCCGTTGAACTGAAAAAATCCGGCGGAACTCCTGCGACATATAACATTTTCATATCTTTGTCTAATTTGAAAAGATGGGGATTTTCCCAAACATCACAGCTATCATAAGATGGGTAAATTGGCATATCTCCTATTATGAAAATTCCATTTGAATTAGCATATTTTTTAAGTTCAAACCATTGTTTGAAAAAAATGAATTGTTCAAATACAAAAAAATTGAAATAATCGGAAATCTCTTTTTTTATTCTTTCAAATACATTTTTATTATTTCTTTGTTTTTTCAATTTCTTCAGTTCATCATCCCACTGATGCCACTCCTTTTTTGTTTTTTCCCTTATAGCAGAAAAAAGCGCATAAGATTCAAGCCAATATTTTTGCTCAGAAAAAAATTCTTCAAATTCTCCCTTNCTTATGTCAAAATTTGAGAAGGCTTTATATAATATCTTTTTTTTGTTCTCATATACTACTTTATAATCGACTTTATTTGACCTCTTTACTTTTATTTCTTCTATATCTTCTCTTTTCACAAGACCTGCCTCAAAAAGCTTTTCTGGACTTATAATTAAATAATTTCCAGCAAAAGTAGATAGTGAATGATAAGGGGAATTNCCGAAATGAATAGACGTAGGATTTATAGGTAAAATTTGCCAGAGAGTTTGACCAGATTTTGAGAGAAAATCAACAAATTCAAAAGCACTTTTGCCCAAATCACCTATTCCAAAATCCGAATGCAAAGATGTTATATGTAAAAGTATCCCACATCTCCTCTGATAAAGCATAATATTTTTTCAAAGTATTTTTTCATTCAAAATCTTTCTTGTTAATAAAGAAAATTACAAATATCCAAATTTTTTTAAGATTTCAACTCCTCCAATTTTTTCAAATGCCTCAAAATGAATTTCTTTAAACTCCTTTTTCCACTCCCCTGCTCTACCTTTTCTGAAAGTGTGAGATTTTTCTGGTTTCATACCCTCGTTGATCATTTTTGCGATAATATCATTTGTTGGTTCAACTTCAAGATAATTGAGAATTCTCCCTATTGTTTCCTTTATATTCGGAGAAATTCCATCTTCTCCTACAAAATCTTCATATCTTATAATAAGAGTATTTTTGTGGTTCAGCCAACCCTCATAGCTTTCATAAAGAATTTTAACATTAGGAACGGAATACTTCGTTAAAGAAAGCGAAAATTTTCCCTCACCTATACCGACAATGCTTGCAAGAAGCTTTTCATCGTGAGAGTTAAATTGATCGTAGGCTGGTCTCCTGATATAATTCTTCCCATAACCAACAAAATAAGTTAGAGAAACAATATAGTCCCTCGGATCTCTTATGATAAGTATATGCTTCAATTTCCATCTATCAATAAATTTAGCAACATCCGAAGTATAAGGATTATGCCCAACATAAACCTTACCTGGTAACAAGTTATAAACCTTTCTTTCAACTAAGGAATAGTAGAATCTTGAAGATATAGAAAGGGCTTCTAATCCCCATATTTGCCAATTTGATTTCAGATTATAAATAACTATCTCGTCTTGTAAAAATGTTCCCGGTAATTGCAACACAACATTTAAAAGTAAATTTGTTCCNGCTTTNGGAATGGAATTTAAAATAACAGGAAAAGATAATCTTTTATAAATCTCTGAATCTTGAATTGTTCGCAAATATACTCCTAATTTAGAAGTCATATACCNGGAGATATTTCTTCCCACTTCGCTCCCNCCTAAAAAATCNTGCAGGAAAAAATTTTTCTTATCTTTAAAATATCGCTNTAACTCCTTCACCATAATACTAATAGAACATTTTTTATCTCTTCCTATTTATGTTAATAATAAACTTCANCTCTAATTTTTTAAAATATTTTTTTAGCAAAACTGACATCTTCAAGAGCAAAGGTTTCCCATTTGAGCTTCGGCCAGACAACCCCAGGATATCCCCCCGTATAATCCCCTCGCGAAGAATGAGGTCCAAGAGGAACATTTACCTGAAAAGAAACAGCATTATGAATATCTANATGCCACAATNCTTTCCTATCTTTTCTTGGAGAAACTATAACTCCCCTTATGTTATAAGTTCCATCTGGCAGGAGATTAGCTGGAATCTCACATATAGCCTTATATAACCCCGGATTCAGGATTTTGTAAGCTCTTTCAAGATAAGAATTCTCCCCAGAGATAAAAACTATTATTTCTCTTGAATTTCGAAGAATTATATTCGCACAAGCATTTGTTGGCTTCAAAATCCAATACTCAAATTCAACAAAAATTGGTTCTGTTGAGTCAAATAGATAGCTTTCATTACCGTATTTATCTTTGACTTTTATAGATTTTAGTCTCACGAAATCATCACCTGGCGCAGAGTTGAAATCCCACTCTCTTTTTTGTGGAATTTCTGCGAAAAATTTGAGGTACTCATTCACAACCTCGGATACATTCCCATCTTTTATTATTCTTCCTTTGTCAATGAGAATTGCTCTCTGGCAGAATCTCAAAATCGCGTCCATATTGTGAGAAACAACAAGAATAGTCCTTCCTTCCTCCGATGATACTTCTTCCATTTTCTGAAAACACTTTTTCTGAAAACCTATATCTCCAACTGCAAGAACTTCATCCACGAGCAATATATCTGCTGAAAGATGAGCAGCGGTTGAAAAAGCAAGTCTGACATACATTCCAGATGAGTAGTATTTCACGGGAGTATCTATAAAATCTGATAGTTCAGAAAATTCAACAATTTGATCAAACTTTCTTTCTATTTCCTTTCTTTTCATTCCCAGTATGGTTCCATAAAGAAATATGTTTTCTCTTCCCGTAAGTTCCGGGTGGAAACCAATTCCAACTTCAAGCATAGCCCCGACTCTACCTTTCACAACAGCAAAACCCTTTGTAGGATAAGTTATTTTTGATAGTATTTTAAGTAAAGTTGTCTTTCCTGCTCCGTTTCTGCCTATTATTCCTACTATTTCACCCTCCTTTACCTCAAAGGATATATCTTTTAGAGCCCAAATGTATTTTTCATCTTCTTTTTCGTTTTTGCCAAATCTGAAAATTTTTCTTGCAAATTCTGATATAGAATCTCGTAAAGCTAAATAAGGTTCCCTTTTCCCAATTTTATATCTTTTTGATAATCCTTCGACTAATATTGCAATCCTCATAAAAAAGTATGTTTTATTTTTTCTTATTCTTATTATTTTTTTAATTTTTTCAGCTTAACTCCTTCAATTTTTCTTCAACAATAGAGTCAGCAATATTTAATGCTTCTTTTAAGTCATTAACTTCAAAGGTTACTTTATCAAAAAGATCTCCGTAATCTTCACTTTTTATTTTTAAAAAGCGTTTAAATCTGCTTTTTAGAACATCTTCAACGTATTTTCTATCTTGAATGAGACCCAAAATAAAGTTTTTGAGCTTCCAGNAATAAAAATACATCTTTACCTNTATTTGATATTTTCTATAAAATTCATATTTTTTAGAAAGGTNTTCAAGTTCATTGAGAATTCCCATAAGAAATTCCCTATGAAAATCTCTTATGGCTTGTTTTCCGGCTAACTTATATATTTTCTCTTGCCCTACGATGTTGAAAGCATTCAGATATGAATCATACATAAGATTTCTAAGCGAAATGAGATTTTTGAATGGAGAAAAAATAAGCTCTCTATTGAATTCATCAAATTGAGAGATAAATTCTTTCACCTTATCTGGATTTCCTCTGGAACCATAACCATAAGAGTAATGTGTATCACGAGCGATAAGTAAAGGTAAGTTAACCTTACATATAGAGCCATTTTCTTTTGCTAACTCATATAGACATATCACAGAAAATGTTATATCAGGTGCCCAATTGAAAAAACATCTACCATATTTATTCTTTATGAAGTCATAAAAATCCTTATTAATAACCGAAATGTGAGGAACAGCAAAGAAGCCTACTAATGAAAGCCTCAACCTGAAAATATATTTATCATCAAACTTATTTACAATGCCTTTATTTTTCAGTGTGAAGGAGACAAGCCTATATTTTTTTTCTTCCGAAGAACCATCTAAATCTTGCATCTTTGATTTTTCACCCACAGATTTTTCATCCAAAGGAGATAGCACCATCCAAACATGTGAAAAAACTTTTATATTCTTATTTTCATTTGAACTTACAATTTTTGAGTATACTTTCAAGAATTTTTTAGGGAGTAAATCATCATCTCCCAAAAAAGTTATAAATTTACCGTTTGCTTTTGAGAGAGCAAACTCCCAGCTTTTTGGCATGTCTAATGGTCTGGGGGTTCTAAAATATTTAATTTTTTTTGATTCAAATTCAGAAACAAGCTTTTGGGTTTCAGAATTAGTTGAATTATCACTAACTATTATTTCATAATCATCAAACTCCTGCTCCAACGCGGATTGAATAGCATCTTTCAAAAGGTTAGGTCTATCTCTTGTTGGGATAACTATTGAAAAAAGTGGCCTCATATATCAATTTGTCATAATCAATTATTATAACATTATATCATAAATTCATCAAGATTATTTCTTCCGTATTTTCTCAACATATATCTCTCATATAAACCTAATATGACAGAAATAGCTTTCAGAAAATCCTTCAAACTTCTTGTCTCAAATGATGATTTAAAGAGAAGTTTTACAGCTAAATTCTTCCATCCATGACTATACGAAGTCCAAGCAAGGCGATTATATAACATGGAAACGCGCAAATCACCACACAGCTTAGAAATCTCAGGTTTAAATTCTTCAAAGAGTTTTATTTTATCCTTGAAGAAAAATTCATCTTCTATCCCCTTTCTAGTTAATCTCTCAGGGTCTATTCTTCTGTCAAAAACGCATAAAGGTAAAGGGATAAAATCAAAGATTGCAATCTTTGAAAGCTCAAATATAAATTTTGCATCTTCCATTACCTTTTTTGT
>AWOA01000042.1 GCA_000494225.1 Candidatus Calescibacterium nevadense OTU 1 | reverse complement strand
TCTAAACCTCTATCCAGCCCTAAATTTTTCACTTTGAATTTTTCAGGAATATCGTCAAACAGTTCGTCAATAGATTTTATCCCAAGAAATTGCATCATCTCTATTATTTCTTGTTCCGTATGAGGTATAAAGTACATACCAAAAAAGGTTAAATGAAAAAATAGCAATCTTCTTTTTTAACAATATCTTTTATTGTCTATTAAGAATTTAGAAACACGGGAATCTATGCACGAGATAGAAAACTACAATTTTGTTATAAAACCTGTTCTTGAAGAGAAAGGCGAAATTAGAGTATGTGCTGTGGGAGGGTTTGTAAGAGATATAATATTGAAGAAACCAGTGGATGATTTTGACTTCGTAGTGGAAGGGAATCCAGAACCACTTGCAATGAAACTTTTCAAAAGGCTTAAAGGTAGAAATCTAAAAAGATATGAAAGGTTCGGAACAATAGGATTTGAGTTTCCCGGGGGAACAATAGATTTTGCAAGAGCAAGAGAAGAATTCTACCCTGTTCCAGGGAAACATCCTGAAATATCTTTTATAGACAACATAGAAAGAGATCTAAAAAGAAGAGATTTCACAATAAATGCTATGGCTATGGAAATAGACCCTAAATCTGACAATAAAATTATAGATTTATTTGGGGGATTAGAAGATATAAAAAAAAGAAAAATAAGAATTCTTCACAAAAAAAGTATTTCAGATGATCCTACAAGAATTCTNAGGGCNGTAAGATTGAAATTAATTTTAGACTTTGAGATAGCAGAAGAAACTCTGGAATCCCTTGAAATAGCAAAACATATAGGGGCGTTCAAAAATGTTGATGGAGATAGATTCTGGAGCGAATTCAAGCTCGCAAGCAAAACTCCAAAATTTTCTGATTTCATCTTGGAACTTGAAAACATCTCGGTTCTATTTTCAATAAATCCAATCCTATCTCTTGGCGAAAAAGAAAAATCAAAACTAAAAGATATAGACAGACTCGAAGATAAAGACCTAAAGCTNGCAAAGTTTCTTATTATCTATTATGAGAGATCCCCCACAATAGGATACGAGATAACAAAGTTTTTCAAAGTATCAAAAAAAATCTTGAAAATCATAGNAGAAATCAGAAGTTAGACCAGAACCAATAAGATTACAAGTAAATCCTACCAAACAAATCAAACACAAATAAAAAATAAAATAAATAAGATAAGAAAAAAAGATTATTCTATTTTTATTATGGCAAACCACAACGGAGAGGATAAAAAATTACAAAAAGAAGATGAAAAAGAAGTAGGTATAATATATGATGACTATTTTCTTGAACATAAACCATTTTATTCTCATCCGGAAAATCCATCAAGACTTACTGCAATAGTTGAAACTCTAAAAATATCAGGAGTATGGAAAATGTTAAAAGAGATTGAAGATATAGATAAAATACCTCCGGAAGAAGTTTTTGACCTTCTATATAAAGTTCACTCAGATGAGCATATAGAAATGGTAGAAAGCTTGAAGGGTCATTACGGAAGTATAGACGCAGACACATATTACTCCCCAGAAACACCATCGGTAGCTTTCAGAGCAGCTCAAGCTTCTGCAAGAGCAGTTCAAGAAGTTCTTGAAGGCAAAATAAAAAAAGTATTTGTTCTCGCAAGACCTCCGGGACACCATGCAACTTTCAGAGAATCTATGGGGTTTTGCATATATAACAATGTAGCAGTAGCAGCAGAAAAAGCAAAAGAAATGGGAGCAGAAAAAATACTTATCGTAGATTTTGACGTACATCACGGAAACGGAACACAAGATATATTCTGGAAAAGAGATGATATTTTGTTTTTCTCAACTCATAGGTACCCGTTTTATCCCGGAACAGGAAGATTTGAAGAAATAGGCGAAGGAAAAGGAAAGGGATACACAATAAATGTTCCACTACCCGGCGGACTTTCTGATGGAGAGTATGCCAAAATATACGAGGAAATCTTAGTACCAGTTACAGAAAAGTTTTCGCCAGATATAGTTATAGTTTCGGCCGGATTTGATGCTCACTATAGAGATCCACTCGCTGATATGAAACTCACAGAAGAGGGATTCTCTTACATAACATATCTTATCTTGAATTCATCAAAGAACTCAAGGGGTTTCGTTTTCATTCTTGAAGGGGGATACGACCTTGAAGGTATATCTCAAAGTGTAAAGGAAGTAATTCTGACATTAGCTGACGCAAAATCTCCTGAAAGAGCTAAAAGCATACAAAATATAGACCGCATATTATTTGAGGCAAAAAGACATTTTGAAATGTGGCTAAAATAGCAAAAAATAGGACAACAAAAAACAAAAGACAATCAGAGCAAATTTAGCGGGGATATAACACATCAAATCCAAAAACAAAACTTCGTAAGCTAAAATAAGCTAAAAAAGATAAACAAAAAAAGATAAACATAGGGAAAAAGAGGTCAAAGTCCGTAAAGTTTCATTTTTTCGTAATTTTACTAATTTCAAACATAAATTTTTAACGATAGACTACTAAAATAATAATAAATAAAGATGTATAAAATAAAGATATGGAGAAAGGGGGTCAGCTTAATAACAGTAGAAAGCAGCAGAGGATGATGAGCGTATGGGAGTGGTCATCAATAGTTCTTGGGACATATGGAATTCTAATTTTTATCGCAGGTAATTTACTTTCGGCCGGCAAAAGCTTACCAGAAAATCCATCCTTATGGTGGGGAGCTGTTATGATAGTATTCTCAATAATAATTTTCCTCATAGGGAGAAAAGAAAAAACCATGTCAAAAGCGATTACAAAGGAGGATAAAAAGAACATAATCTTTATTTTTTCAATCATAATATACTTACTCTGCATTCTATCTGGCAAGGGTTATTCACAAAAAATAGAAGATTGGGAATTTTTCCATCCGGATCCATCGCTTGAATCAACGGGAGGACTTTTCAGAACTGTTTCTCCCAGAACAATAAATTTTAGGACATTTTCAATAGGTACATACTTCGGATACTTTAATACGCCGGATAACAAAGTTACCGTTATATCAAGGGAACACTTTGCACTAAAGGAACAAAGACAACAAGTTTATTTTGAAAAATTCAATTCATACGGATTTTACAACTACATAAATATTTCCGGCGGACTACCTCATATAGATGTAGGAGGAATAATATCATCTGATATTTCCATTTCCATGAGGAATTCATCCGTGTTTTTGGAGAATCAAATGAGGGGGGGAGATTTAGCGCAAGATAACGCACAAGTTCTTGGAGACGTAATTATAACACCAAAAATATCTTACCTTTTTGAGGCAAAGGATCTATCATTTTCTTTGTGGCCAAAAATCATCTTACTTTCTCAATACAGAAAACCAGAAATAGGAGNAATTTCTTGGGCAATGGGTTTTTCCGCCCTCTATGACTTTGATGAAAGAATAAAATCAGAGACATTATCTCTCATAAATCCTAAACTAATATTATCGGTTTCTTATAACTTTGACAACTCAAAAACTATAACAAAAGATAAAAGAATACCCCCCTACGCTGAAACTCAACTCCTCATAGAACCCTATAATCACATAGACTTTGGTTTAGGTGTAGAAGCTGGTAATTCAAAAAGAGGAGTAGGAAAATTCCTATCAGGGTTTGTTGAATGGTCGCTCATNCAGTACACACCAACACCGCAAGGAGCAAAATTTTCCGATATGCCCATGTTCATTTCAACCGGAATAAGGCTAAAACCAATACCCCTCATATCAGAAATAATAAAAGGAGTACCAGAAGAAATAAGAGATTTCTCAGTTTTCGTAGTTGGAGATTTTAGTCCAACATCAGGATATGTTATACCATTTCCAATAGGACCAGATGTTATTCTCAGGAATTCACCAGTATGGAGATTATTTTTGGGGATAAACATAATATGGGCACCTTGGGAGAAAGCTCCGCGGCTAATAAGTGGAGAAGGTGGGCGGATAAAAATGAGAGTAATTGATGAAGTATCAGGAACCCCGATAGAAGATGCAGTAATTTCCTACCCAGGTTTAGAAGTTTCATCACAGGNAACTGACAGATTGGGAAATGTTCTTTCATATGAACTCCCAGAAGGTGAATGGAGCATAGCAGTAAGAAAAGAAGGTTACGAANTTTTCTCAACAAAAATAGCCTTAAAAAAAGGGGAAGTAAAGGACGTAGAGATAAAACTAAAAAAAGTAGTTCAGAAAGGAGCGATATATGGACAAGTTTCCTCTTCCGATGGTAAAGTATTAGCAGCAAGAATAGAAGTTGAAGGATTAGACATACCTCCTACCTTTTCTAACCCACAAGACGGCAAATTTGAGATAACACTTCCACCGGGAACNCACAATATAAAAATCACATCCCCAAACTATAATCCATCTACCGTTAATATAACATTAGCTCCTGGTGAGAAAAAAAGATTAGACATAATATTAGAAGNAATAGAAGAATATGTTCAAAAAGCTGGAGAACAAAGACTTAAAGAAAAAGAGCAGAAAATAATAATAGAAAGAGCGACAAACAGAATCCTTATACCTGAAAAGATACTATTTGAAACTGAAAAAGCAGATGTTCTGAGGGTTTCTGTTGATACTTTAAGAGAACTTGCGGAATTCATACAGAAAGAAGTTAAAAATAAAAAGATAAGGATTGAGGTACATACAGATCCGATAAAGAACCCAGATTTTGATAGANAGCTCACTCAAAAGAGAGCAGAAAAAATTGCAGAAATACTTTCAGNCTTTGGAGTCCCACGCGAGATCCTCATCCCTATTGGAAAAGGTTCGGATTTNCCCATTACNACAAACGAAACCCCAGAAGGTAGATCNATAAACAGAAGGGTTGACTTTATACTTGAATGAAGTATTTGAATGAAAATCAATAGCCAAAAAATAAGGAAATGAATAAAGAAAATAAATAATAATAAAGAAAGAAAAAGGAAATAGATAGAGTAAAATTATGCATAAAAAATCCAGCTTTTATTAAAATCAGCAAACTAAAAAATTAAAACAAAAAGACAACTAATAACGAAAGAATTAAGATAAAAAAATTATGATAAAGTTTGGCACAGATGGATGGAGAGCTAAAATAGCAGAGGAATTTACCTTTGAAAATGTTCAGAAAGTCTCCCTTGCAGTAGCAAAATATATAAAGCAAAATTTCAAAGATCCGTCGGTTGTTGTTGGATATGACTCCCGTTTTTTATCAGATGATTTTGCAAGAGCAGCGGCAAAAGTCTTTCAGAAAGAAGGATTAAAAATATTTTTGTCAGATAAACCATGTCCAACCCCCGCGGTTTCGTTCTTTATAAGTGTAGAAAAACTCTCAGCAGGTATTGCAATCACAGCATCACACAACCCGTATTATTTTAATGGNTACAAGATAAGAGAGTGGTTCGGAGGACCGGCCTCACCTGAAACAACATTAAAAATAGAAAAAATAATCCAAGAAATTGATTGGGAAAAAGAAAAAGCAAAGTTTGAAAAAGATGACTCAGAAAAAATAGAAGGGATAAAAATAGAAGATATAATATCTCCATATCTTGAATCAGTCAGAGCAGATTCAGAAATAGATAAATTTATAAAGAAAATACAGAATGTGGTTTTTGACGTTATGCACGGGGCATGTTCCGGATTACCGACAAAAATATTCGGTAAAAAAGCAATAGAAGTTAGGTCTGAAATGAACCCACTTTTTCCTCCATATGGAAAACCTGAACCAACTCCTCATACTCTCGGTCCCCTTCAAGAAATGTGTAAGAAAACAAAATCAGATGGATTTGCATTCGACGGAGATGGTGACAGGATATATGCTTGCACAAAAACAGGNCAAATCATAGANGCTCACAGAGTCTTTGCAATTCTGATAGAGCATATAGCCAAGCATAAAAAACAAAAAGGCAAAGTATATAAAACANTAACAGCATCAGATCTAATAGATAAAGTAGCTCAATACTGGGGATATGAAGTAGTAACAACTCCTGTTGGATTCAAACACCTCATAAAGGGTATGCTCGAAGATAATGCAATAATAGCAGGAGAAGAATCAGGAGGAATAGGGGTAAGCTCACACCTTAAAGAAAGAGATAGCCTATTTTGCTCTTGCCTGTTCCTTGTACATTCAGTAATAGAGGGAAAATCTTTTGGAGACCTTGTAAAGAATATAGAGAAAAGGTTCGGGAAACATAGATATATTAGAGAAGATTTTCATATAAGCGATGAGCTAAAAGAAAAAGCTATGGAGAAGGCCAAAAGTATGGATAAAATTTGGAAGTTCAAAATCGAAAAGATTGAAACAATAGACGGTGCAAAAATTAGATTCAAAGGAGGAGGATTTTTACTTGTAAGGCCATCCGGAACAGAACCTGTAATGAGAATGTATGCTGAAACAGAATCAGAAGAAGATTCAAGGAAAATAATAAGAGAGTTCTGCAAATATGTTGGAATTCAATAATAATAATAAAGAAAAAATATACATCATTTCTGATATACACCTCAAAAAGCATGATAAAAGAGAGAAAAAACTCATAGAATTTATCGAATCAAAAAAGGGAAAAATAATCTTTCTCGGAGATATATTTGATATATGGATAGGAAAAAACAAATACCACCAAAAAATATTCCAAAAACTTATTGATGTTCTCTCAAAGAACAAAGATAGAATANTCTACGTAGAAGGCAACCATGATTTTAACCTTGTTTGGCTTGACGAAATAGGAATACCAAGGGGGACAGAGTTTCATTTCAAGATTAACGGAAAAAAATTCTTTTTATCTCACGGGGATATGTTCTCTGGTGAAATTTCTCATTATATTTACAGAAAAATTGTCCTGAAATCAGAGCCCATATTCCATAAAATTACAAATAGCTACTTTGATAAAGCGGTAAATAAAATAGGAGAGGTATTGGCAAATCTATCTCACCAAAAAAATATGATTCCCAAAGTAGAGGGAAAAAGAGTTAGAATTTTCAAAAACATGATAAAAAATGCAGAACAAATAGCAATAGATAAATTTATAGATTTTGTAATCTTAGGGCATTGCCATATACCATCAATAATAAGGACAAAGCATGGAAAGATAATAGCAAACTCAGGTTTTTGGGGGAATAGCTACGGAACATATATAAAAATAGAAGACGGAGAAATACAACTAAAATATTTCAATATTTAAAAAAAACTGGCCAAATTTAATTTGCATTTAACCAAATTCAATATGCATTTAATATTTACTTTATGTCTAAAATGAAATCAAATCGAGATCAAATTAAATTTTTCTATATTATATTATGTTATGTTCAATTTTTTTTGGAAAAAAGAGAAGATACTGTTCGAAAAAAACACAAAATACAACAAAATAAAAGTCGTAGATGATGGCCAGAAGATAAAACTTATATTAGATGATTCATATAACATTCATTCATTACTCACAAAAGGAAAACTTCTATCATATTCTTATTGGGATATATGTGCATTCATACCTTTGATTTTCGGAGATGAAGGAGATTCTTTCGCAGTTTTAGGTAGCGGAGGGGGGACAATAACAAGAATAATAAAAACCGTGAACAAAAATTACAGAGTTTTCAACGTAGATATAGATATTGAAGTTTTAAGAGTGGGGATTGAGTTTTTCAACATGCCGAATGAAAATCTTATAGTTTCAGATTTTAGAGATTTTATAAACTACTCCAAGAAACCTTTCTCACATGTAATAATTGATGTTTTCATAAATGCCGCCATACCTTTTGACATTTTCCAAGAAAGCTTCTGGCAAAGTATATCTTTAAAAACAGAAAAAACAGCTCTAATAAATTTAGTTTCAAATTTCCATGCTCTTGCTATAAGAGAATTTCTCCAAAAACACTTCAAAATTATAGGAATAGTAAAAAGCAAAGAATCATCAAACTATATAGTTTTCGGTTCAAAAAAAAATATATCAGATAAAGATTTAGAGAAAAGACAAGAAATTTTAACTGGAAATCTGACGGCCGAAGAAAGAAAATACGCAAAAGCTCTTTTAGAATACATAATAAACGAAATCTTATCTAAAAAATGATGAAAAAAACACATTAAAAAAAAGAATTTGAAAAAACAAAAACAAAAGCCAGAGTAAAAAATTTAAAGTTAAAGATGTTTCCATTTGGAAGAGAATCCNCAAACTTTAAAGGAAACACGGGAGCAAATCTGGAAGGAAGTGAAAAATTAAAATCTCACAACCTCCAGTTAAGTTTCCCAACAGAAAGCCACAAAAGCGAAGAAAAAATCCCATCAAAAGAAAACAAAAAGGAAGAACAACAAAAAAAATACGAAGATCTGAAAGTAAAAATAGAAGTAAATAGACTGAGCTTCTATTACGGTAAAGAAAAAGTCCTCAAAAACATAAGCTTGAATATATATGCAAACAAAATAACGGCTATAATGGGACCATCTGGGTGTGGTAAAACAACTTTTTTAAGATGCATGAACAGAATGCATGATCTTTACATGAACACAAAGTATGAAGGGGAGATAATAATTCATCCTGATAGAATAAATATCATCAGCAAAAATATAGATGTAGTGAAAGTCAGGATGAGGTTCGGAATGGTTTTTCAAAGGCCAAATCCTTTTCCAAAATCAATCTATGAAAATGTTGCGTATGGATTGAAGATAAAAGGTATAAAAAGTAAGAGTGAATTAGATGAAAGAGTAGAAAAGGCTTTAAAGATGGCAGCTTTATGGGATGAAGTAAAAGATAGGTTACATGAAAATGCTTATATTTTGTCCGGAGGTCAGCAACAAAGATTATGCATCGCAAGAGCCATAGCCACTGAACCTGATGTCCTCTTGTTAGATGAACCAACAAGTGCCCTTGACCCTGTATCAACAGCAAAGATAGAAGAACTTTTAGGAGAGCTAAAAAATGTTATAACTATAATGATAGTAACTCATAGCCCCCAGCAGGCAGCACGAGTCTCAGATTTTACAGCATTTCTATACTATGGAGAACTGATAGAATACGACAGAACACAAAAAATATTCGTAAATCCTTCAAGCAAAATCACAGAAAAATACATATCCGGTACGTTCGGATAAGAACAATTTTGAAAATAAAATTTTTAAATAAAATTTTCTGCAATAGAATTTCTCAAATTAGATTCTTTAAACAAAAAATCAAACTGATTTTACGGGGAAAGAAAAACAAAAATTTCCTTTTCTTTCTCTTCAATCCTGCTTACAAATCCGTATCCATTAACTATTATCTTTTTTGATCTTCTCTTTTCTTCCGGAAGAGAAGCTAAAAATTCACTCAAAGTCCTGCGCTGAATAATAACTGGGTCTTTAACATTAANATTCTTATCCTTGCTACCAGAAGAATCTAAACTTTGAGAAGAAGAGTAAGAAGCAGATATGCTACCATCATACCCAACTTCTCTTTTGTTTGAATCATTAACTGACTTATTATAAAAAGCGTATGATTCTGATGGAGGAGGAATCATCTTATATGCAAAATAATTTTTTAGTACGGAAGAAAATATAGGAGCAGCAACTTGTCCTCCGTAATAAACTCCCTGTGGTTCATCAAAACCTATATATAAAATAATTTCCGGATTTTCAAAAGGCGCAAAACCTATAAAGCTTGAAATATATTTTGTCGTATAAACTCCATTCTCTATTTTTTTTGATGTTCCAGTCTTACCTGCGGAAAGATATAGCGGTATTTCCGCTCTCCTACCTGTTCCCGAAACTACTGCCGCCCTCAAATATTCTTTCATAAGCTCAACGGTTTTTTCAGAAAAAACCCTTGATTTAATCTCCGGTTTATGTTCATAAATTTTTTCGCCAAACGGAGAAAAAACATTACTTATAAGATATGGCTTTACAACATATCCATCATTCACAAAAACAGAAAAAGCAGAAGCGATTTGAATAGGTGTAACTCCTATAAAGTGNCCAAAACCTAGAGAAGCTAAATCAAGATCATACCATTTTTTCCAGTGTCGAAATATACCACTTTCTTCACCAGGCAAACCAATTCGAACTTTCGAACCGAAACCGAGTTTTGTAAGATATTCCCAAAAAACCTTTTTGCCNATGAGCAAAGCTATTTGAGCTGTACATATGTTAGAAGAATGTGCTAATATTTCCTTCAAAGAAGCATATCCTATTTTTTCGGTGTCATTTATAACTTTATTTTGAAATTTCCATTCTCCATTGTGACAATAAAAAACATCATCTTTTGAAANAGCTCCACTTTCAAGAGCCACAGCTAAAGTGAAAACTTTAAATGTTGAACCGGGTTCAAAAACAAGCTGATGAAAACGGGAAAATACACGAGTATCAATCACCTTAACTCCATTTGGATCAAAGGATGGCAACGATACTAATGCTAATATTTCCCCGGTTTTTGGTCTTATTGCAACAGCAAAAGCACCCCTTGCTTTAAGTTTATCCATTGCGTCTTTCATTTCTTTGTAGAGCATAGTTTGTAGATCAATATCTATTGTTGTTTTAACAGAATTACCACGAGGAGGTTCCTGTGGAGGAAATCTCATTATTATTCTGCCAAGAGCGTCTCGCAAAACAGGAACTTTAATGCTACCCCCTTTAAGATAATCATCATATGTAAGTTCAATACCACTAAGTCCCTCCGAATCAACATTAACAAAACCTGTAATGTGGGCAGTAATTTCACCGTAAGGATAAAACCTTTTCCACTCCTTCAGGAATCCTATATCACTCCCTTTCAACCCGAATTTAGCTACAAGCTCAAGAACCTTAGAATACTCCTGCTGAGATAATTGTCTTTTTAACCACTGAAAATAAACTTTCTTTTCTAATTTACCTTTCAGTTCATAAGCTGGAACATTTATTTCTTTTGCTATTTTATGAATCGCTTCTATCTTTCCTTTATCTTTTGATATAGAGAGTGGATTTATCCAAACTGAATACGCAGGTATATCTTCTGCTATAACCTTATCCTGTGCGAGAATATTTCCTCTTTTCCCCTTCAAAAATATTACGGATTTTCTCTGAATTTCTGCTCTCTTCTTTAACTCCGGAGAGAAAAGAGAAATTTGCAAAGCCCTACCCAAATACACAGAAAAAAGAACAAAAAATATAAAAATCGTGAAACTTATTCTTCTATTAGATGTCTCTAATACTCTTTTCTTTTTATCTTTTTTGTAAGTAAAACTCATTCTCCAAAAAAATAATTTTAAAAAATGATGGATATGAGTGATATAATTTGGGTGCTAATTTTCTTTATAACCGCGTTTTTTTACTCTGCAAGTGGTCTCGGTGGGGCGTCAGCATACCTTGCATATTTTTCAATAATGAAAGTAGATTACACTCATATACCAGCAACAGCACTTTTTCTGAGCGTCATTTCTACATTTACCTCAACAATAAACTGGATGAGAGAAAAATATCTCAACAAGAACACAATACCATTTCTGATAGTTTCTGTACCATCTGCTTTCCTTGGAGGAAAAATAAAATTGTCTGAGCAAACATTCAATATATTGCTTATTATAACACTCCTTGTAGTTGGAGTTCTAATGTTTAAACCAGAAAACAAAAATAAAGAGAATAGGAAAATACAACAAGAAAATGCTATAATAAAAAGGAAAATTATTTTAGCATTACCAATATCAGCCTCAATAGGATTTGTATCTGGAATAATAGGGATAGGCGGTGGGGTATTTCTAATACCAGTTATATATGCAATGGGAATCATGGATTACAAATATGCATCAGCAACAGGAACAATATTCATTTTTCTCAATTCAATTTCCGGATTTTTTGGACAAATAACAAAACAACCCCCTGATATAAAATTGATTTTGAAATTTTCTGTTCCTGTAATATTAGGAGCATTTTCAGGCTCATTTCTGAGTTCAAAAAAGTTTTCAGAACGCTTAGTAAAAAAAATATTTGGCGGGGTAGTTATTTCATTAGCTTTGATAAAATCAGCGCAAATATTGATAGAAAAGATAGCGAAATAAACTATTCAAAACAGAATACATATTCAAAACAGAATACACATTCAAAAATATATTTCAACAATATATCATTCACTTAACAGGAATCTGAGCCCTAATGTTCTTATAAATCCCTCTGACCATTTTACCATATCTCCGTAGGTTTCAAAACTTACGGCTTCCTTTTTATAAAGTGAATTGGGTGACTCTCTAAACAATATTTTGAAATTACCTTTGTAGAGTCTTAATCTGATTTTTCCGTTGATCCTCTCTGAAATCTTATCAAAGAAAGTTTGGAGAGCTTCCCTTTCGGGAGAAAACCAAAGACCTTTATAAACTAACTCGGAGTATATAGGGGAAAGAAAACTCGCTATTTTTCTAACATTTCCGTCTAAACATATTCCTTCCAAAGATTTTCTAGCGAATAAAATACATTCTACCCCAGGTGTCTCATATATACCTCTTGATTTCATTCCATTTGCTCTTGTCTCAACTACATCTCTTATACCGATACCATTCCTACCGCCTATCTCATTTAGTTTCTGAATAATCTGGGCACAAGTCATTCTCTCTCCGTTAACAGATACAGGGTCCCCTTTTTCAAATTCTATTTCGACTTCCTCNCCACTGTCAATTGCTTTCTCCGGGGGTAAAGTTTTTTTGAAGATAGTGTCAGGATATGGTTTAGATATATCTTCAATTATTCCTCCTTCAAAGCTTGTATGCATAAGGTTCTCATCAACACTGTAAAGTTTTTCTTCATAAGATATAACAAATCCTTCTTTTCTGAGAAAGTCAAAAAGATCCTTTCTTGATTTAAATTCCCACTCGCGCCACGGAGCAATTATTTTGAGATGAGGTGCAAATTTCATATAAGTAAGTTCAAATCTTATCTGGTCATTCCCTTTACCGGTTGCCCCATGAGCCACAGCATCCGCTTTTTCTGAAATTGCTATTTCAACCTGTCTTTTTGCTATAATAGGCCTTGCAATAGAGGTTCCAAGGAGATAACCTTCATATTCTGGGTTTGCCCGCAGCATGGGGAAAATGTAATTCTTTGCAAATTCTTCTCTCAGATCTTCAATTATAACCTTACTTGCTCCCAGTTCCAATGCTCTCTTTTTAACAGAGTCAAAATCCTCATCTTGCCCTATGTTTGCACAAAAAGCAATAACATCAAAACCTTTCTTTTTAAGATAGACTAAAATCGCTGATGTATCAAGACCACCAGAATAAGCTAACACAACTTTCATTTCTCTTACCTCCTCTATCGTTAGATATAAATAGTAAAAAAAATAAATATAAAAAAAAGAAAGAAAAAGAAAGAAAACACAAAGAAAGCAAAATAATTTCTCAACAAATTCAAAAATATATCCTGAAATAAAAATAAAAATAAAAATAAACTTAAAATCACCATCCTAACTCCATAGGTATTTTGAAAAACTAAAAACAAAAGCTACAATTCCTATATTTTTTATAATTGAATAGAAGAATGAATATGGAATTGAATCTTGAAACATTAAAGGTTTCCTTAAACGAAACAAAAGAAGAAATTTCCAAACAAATATACAAATACAAAATAATACTGAAGGATTATATAAAGGAAATAGTCGATTAATTTAATTCAATCTACGATAAGATAAAAAAATCTAAAAAAACCAAACAAGAAAAAATAATTCTACAAACAAGAAAAAATAAAATAATAGATGAACTACTCGAAAGAGACATAAAAATCTTTGAGCTAATAGAAAAAGAAGAATTCTTTAAATTCATCCCAAAAAATTTAAGAATCAAAATATACTATATACACAATCTTCTTAAAAAATTACACAGAGAAACAAAAATAAAAAAAATAAGAAAACAAGAAAAAAAGATAAATAATAAATCAGGAGAATTACAAAGTGGCATAACCGGGGAAGGAAATGAAATAATCGTAGAAGAAAAACCTCTTGAACTTTATTCAACAAGAAGAATTTATGAAACCGCAAGAATGCTTCAAGAAGAAATCACCTCAAAACCCTCATCAGAAGAAGTTGAAAATTTGTACAAAGCTCTATCAGATGAAATAAAGAATTTTTTGATATGGTGTATAATACAAGGTCATCGAAACGAAGTAGAAAAGCTCAAATTAGATCCGATGACCCACTTCAAAACAAGAGCTTACTTACAACTTTTAATAAACAGTAAAAAAATTAATAACCTAAATATAAAAGGGTTAGCCATTGTAGATTTAGATAATCTGAAACAAATCAACGATAGATACGGACATCTTATAGGAGATAAAGTAATACAAAAGGTAAGCAAAATAATTTCAAAAGTGACATCCCAAAATACCAAGATGGAAATCATAAGATACGGAGGAGATGAGTTCCTTATCTTGTTTTTTGATGGTAGAAATTTTATACCTACTCTACACAAAATAATTGAAGAGATAGGAAAGAAGGAAGTAAGAGTGAAAAAAGAGAAGATAAAATTAACAGCAAGTATAGGAGCAACGAAAAAAGTTACAAATTTAAGCNGAGCAATAAAGATAGCAGATAAAAACCTTTATGAAGCGAAAAAACAAGGTGGGAACAAAGTAGTAATCAGATAAAAGCTTTCTCAGGTCATAGCCAAAAGAGGAGAAGAAAAAAATCAAAAACAAAAAAGAAAAACAAAAAAGAAAAAAAGGAAATGTCTCATTATAGGATTAAAATAACATAAAAGGGGTAGGTGGCGGAATGGTAGACGCAGTGGACTTAAAATCCACTGGGGTGTAAAAGCCCCGTGCGGGTTCGAGTCCCGCCCTACCCACTTACCTATATTGCTCTCCTCAAACGGATTCTCTCAAGCTACCGAAGAAGAAAAGGCTTGTAAAGAAGCACTATATATGGCTCTGGAAAAATTAGATTCCCCTCAAAAAAGAGATATCGCTTGTATAATTTTCCTCAACCCAAAATATGATATCCAGAAAACTATAAGATATTTTGATGGAATAGATAATGTTGGAATATCAGCCGAAGGAGTGATAACACAAGAAGAAGAATTGGAGGGAGAAAAATCAGGGATTTCTTTGCTACTGATAGATAAGAGATACGTTTATTGTGAAACCTTCTCCGTTTCTGTACCGTGGAAATACGAAAGAGAGATAGGTAGAAAAATAGGCGAAAGGTTTGATACAGAGATACCTTCAACTTTAATTCTATTCGCAACACCATTTTACAACATACAAGAGGTGTTAGATGGTATAAGAGAAACAACAGAAAAAATCAAAGTTGTAGGTGGAGTTGCAAGCTCTCCTCCCGGAACCCCAATTTTTTCATTNGAAAACGGCTCCATAGGAAGCTATGTATTATCTGGAATTTTCATAGAAGGAGTAGAAATCACAACAAGGATAGCCAAAAGTTGCAAACCAATAGGAGAACCACTCATAGTTACATCATCCTATAAAAACATAATAGAAGAAATAAATGGTGAAAGCGCAGCAGAAATTTTAGATGAAATTGTAGTTGAGGGAACCGTAGAGAACCCCGATTACATATCTTTACCTTGGTTCATCGGAGATGTATTAGATGAAGAAAACGAGCTTATAAGGTTTTATCCTATTTTGGACGCAAAAGACGGAGTGATATATATAGGTGGTGAAATAGAAAAGGGTAAAGTTATAAAATTCGGAGTAATGTCAAAAGAATTTGCAGAAGAATGTTCTAAAACAGAGTTTTTATCTATACCACATGATGGAGATTTTGCTTTATTTTTCAACTGCGTAGCAAGAGGAAAAAGATTATTTAAAAAGAAAAATTTTGATATGTCCATAATTAAAAAGAAAGCAAAGTTCCCGATCGCTGGATTCTTTGGAAACGGAGAAATAACCACAGCTAAATTCCCAACCTTACTTACATACACAGGCTGTTTTACAATTTTCAAAAAAATTCCGATTTCTTAATTAATCGAAAACCTCTCAAATTTAAGAAAAAACGAATTTATGTTTTAAAATTATTGATGTTATGATGTGGCTTGGAGCAGTAATTTTTATCATTTCTGCAGAAACAGGAAAGATAATAATAGATATTTCATCCCCATCTTATAAACCAGTGAAAATATCTGTTGAAAGTGAAGATAAAAAGATTGAAGAGATAATGATAAAGAACATGTCAGTAATAGGTTACGTAGAACTATCAGATAAACCTGACGTAAAAATATCAATAAGGACCACTTCGGAGGATGAAGTTGTTTTACAGGCAATTATGAACGAGGAAAAATCTCCTTTTTTGATTCTTAAGGCTCGCGGTAAAGATAAAGAGAAGATATCAAATGAACTCTCAAACCACCTTATATCAAAAATAGCAGGAGTAAAAACAGATATATTTGGAAGAACACTTTATTTTCTCTCAAATTTAGAAGGTAAAAAAGAAATCTTCTCGGTAAATTTCATTTCGGGTAAAATTGAAAAAGCAGTTTCAGCGAAGTCATTTATACCTTCCTTTTCAGTATCAGATGATGGCTCAAAAATAGCNTTCACACACTACGACGGTAAAAAATATTCCTTATATATTCTTGATATACCATCACGAAAAATTTACTCAACAACACTAAAAACAGGAAATTTTCTCTTTCCAACATTTGTAAATCAAAACATAATAATAGTTCCTTGGAACAACGGTGAAGGAGGCTCTAACCTATATGTTCTTAACCTAAACCTTAAAAAGTTTCAGAAAATATCATCAGGAAATTCTGATGTNCTCGGAAAAACAACACCAGATGGTAAAAAAATCATTTTTGTTTCAGGAAGAGAAGGGCTACCTCAAATATTCATAAAAGACATTGAAACAGGTGAAGAAAAGAAAATACTTCTTTCTGGGAGATACAACTCATCCCCCGATATATCTCCGAACGGGAAAGATATGGTATTCACAAAACTTGAAGGAAATAAATTCAATATATACATCTACGACTTTGAAACAGGTCAAGAAAGGAAAATCATAGATCTCGGTTCATCAGAAAACCCAACGTGGACTCCTGATGGGAATTTCATTATATTCTCCTCAAACGCAGACGGTGACTATGACCTTTACATAACAGATAAATTTGGATCATTCAAAAGAAAAATTTTAGATACAAAAAAAGACGAAATCGTAGGTTTCATAAGATAAATAAGTAAGCAAATAAATAATCAAGAAAAAGGTAAATTCAAAATAAAGCTCAAGGTAAAAACAAAAACCCAGNAAAGAAAACAGTAAATCTGGATTTTCCCTTTTGTTTTTTATAAAATATAGCAAAGTATGAAAATTGGAAGATTGTTTTTGATTCCTATCATTTTATGGACTGGGACTTTGGTCTTTTTAGGTTGCGCAAAAAAAATTCCACAGGCAGAATTAGATGCAGCCAAGGAGGCATTAGAGAGAGCAAAAAAAATAGGAGCAGATCAAGTTGAAGAATACAAAACAGCGGAAAAATACTATAACGACGCTCTAACACTTGTTCAAGCTAAAAAGTATGACGATGCAAGAGTAAAAGCAATAGTTTCAAAAGAGTTTGCTGAAGCCGCAATCAAAAAATGGAGAGAATTAGCAGAAGAAAAACGGAGAGAAGAAAAACCAGAAGAAAAAGTTGAAATTGTGGCGGAAGAACCAGAATTCCGCAGACCAAATTTACCCCAACTCAAAGGAATAAATCCAGATGATATTCAGGGCCTTTCTACACTGGGAAGAGGTTATATATTGAAAGATCTGAAAAAAATATATTTTGACTTTGACTCTTATTCTCTCACAGAAGATGCGAAGGGAGCCATAAAAGAGAACTTCAACATTATAAAACCTATATTAGATGAAAACCCNGAATCTGCAATTTTGATAGAAGGTCANTGTGATGAAAGAGGAACAAATGAATATAATTTAGAACTAGGATGGAAGAGAGCTAACGCCGTGAAAAGATATCTTATAATACTTGGCATACCAGAAGATAGAATACAAACGGTTTCATTCGGAGAGGAATTTCCAGAAGCTCCCTGCCCTCCCCCGCAATGCAATGATGAATCAAAATGGAGATTAAACAGACGTGCTATATTCGTAATAACAACAAAAGAATAAAACCAAAAAGAATATAATAGAGAGAGAAAAAAAAAAGAAAAAATAATAGAAAAAATCAGAAAAGAATAAAACAAAGAAAATCAGAAAAAGATAGAAAAAAGGCAGAAACTGAAATTTATCAAAGTAAATTGAAAAATAAAATGAAAATAAGACAAATAATGTAAAATAAAATAATTTCAAAAGAGAAAGGAGGTACAATCGTGAAACCAAATATAGGGATAGACGATAAAAACAAAGAGGAAGTAATAAAAATTCTAACAGTTTTGCTTGCTGATGAGTATGTCCTTTATACAAAAGTCAGAAACTATCACTGGAACGTTGTTGGTATACAGTTTAATGACCTTCATAAATTTTTTGAATCTCTTTATGAAGAGCTAAACGAATATATTGACGAAATAGCAGAAAGAATTAGANCNCTTGGTGGTAAGACCACAGCAACACTAACAGAATTCCTAAAAATAACAAGAATAAAGGAACACCCAGGAGAATTCCCAGACGCAAAAAAGATGATTGAGAATTTACTTACAGATTATGAAACAATAATCAGNAATCTCAGAGAAGATGTTGTGAATGTTGGAGATAGATTTAAGGATTTAGGAACAGCTGATTTTCTGACCGAACTTATGGTAAAACACGAAAAAACTGCATGGATGTTAAGATCATTTCTTCAGTAAAGTAGCACTAACACCTTTCACTATCTATGTTATACTTATTTATTATTTCAATCTTATACTTCCTGNTTACTTACTTATCTTGCCTTTCTTTGAAAGATAAAAATATGTTATAACAAAAAATGAAGTTATAATAAGGCAGGCTATTGAGAATACATCCCCATATTTTATATAAAAAGTTTTTATATCGATAGGTTTTATCTTGACCAAAAAAGAAGTTTTTTCTAAAAGCTTTGTTTGAAAAATCAATTCTCCGGTGGGAGAGAAAGCACCCGAAATTCCCGTATTAGCACTTCGAACTACAAATCTTCTTGTTTCAACTGCGCGCAGAGCTGAAACAGAAAAATGTTGATAAGGCCCCGAAGAATAACCGAACCAACCATCATTAGTTATAACGGCTATTATTTTTGCTCCATCTTGAACCATTTTACGGACTATTGATGGAAAGATTGATTCAAAGCAAATAGGAATACCCAATCTCATTTTTTCTCCAATAGCCCTCACCTCTTTTCCTGGTTCAAAATCTCCAGCAACCTTCTCTACTCTATCGATCAAGTTTTTTATAAAAGGTATTTTTTCTAAAAATGATCTCAATGGTATATACTCACCAAATATTACAAGATGAGTTTTGTCATAATATGAATAACTTCCGTCAGGTTCAACAAAATAAGCTCTGTTATAGTATGTCAAATTAATTCTTCCATTTTTAACCTGCTCTGAAATTCCTATTCCACCTGCCACAATGAAAAAACCTTTTTTTGAAAGTTCCAAAACTTTACTTTTGAGTTCCATCTCCCGCTCAAAGAAAAAAGTAAGAGCAGTCTCCGGCCAAACCAAAATTACCTCACTATAAGGGAAATCAATTGCTGAAAAAGATAAATTTATATTCTGTTCAAGAGAATAGATTTTAAAATCAGGGGTCCATTTCACATCCTGTGGTATTGATGGCTGAACGACCACAACTGGAATTTCTTCTTTTAATCTATCAACAAACCTTTTTATATCATCTTTTCGCTTCACACCGTAAGTTAATACAAAAGCAAAAATCAAAAGAGTAAAAGAGAAACTGAAGANCAGNCTCTTTGAAATTCTTCTCTTTCCTTCTTTTTCTTTCANCAAAATAAATTCAATTACATCGCATAAAAATCCCTGAATAGTTATAACAAAGAAAGAAACAGCATATACTCCTCCGATATCAGCAACCTGAATGAAAGTTGTTTTTCTCCAAAGGGAGTAGCCAACAAGAGCCCATGGGAAACCTGTAAGGATCCAAGATTTTATAAATTCCATCGCAACCCATATTATAGGGTCAGAAAAAGAGAAAGGTAATCCTAATTTTTCGCTCTTTCCTCTTATATAACCAAAAAGCAAAAAAAAATCCGGCAAGAGCAAAAGAAAGTAAAGCCAGAGGTAATATTGCGAAAATATAAGGGAAACCTCCATAATAAGTTATCGCATGAGTTATCCAGTGAATTGTAATAAAAAAAGAAAAAAATCCTCCCCAAAAGAAAGGAGAGATAGATTTATGAGTTCGCCAGAAGATATGCGCTGGCAAATAAAAGAGAAAAGCAAATATGTAGATATTATATCTTGGCTGTGAGAAAAAATACATAAGTCCGACCAAAAGAGATACGAAAATCAACAGAATATTCTTTCTTCTGAACCTCAACACCTTTCCAAATCAAAAATTTTTAGAAACAAAAATAAAAGAATAAAAATTTTGAATAAAAAATGAGAAAAATAACAGAAACAAAAAGCACAAGAAGAAAAATAAGGACAGGAAAAATAAGAACATCAAATTTAAAGAATCAGTTCAAAAGAAAGGGAAAATAGATGGATAAATTGAAAGAAAAATTAATTTCTCTCTTTTCTTCATTTTTTCATAAATAAGATGAAACTCTGGTTGGATAAGGGAAAAGTAAGGTAAATCTTGAAAGATTCCTCCTTTCATTCCAGGNAAAATGAAATCATATATTGTAAATTTGGGAAATTCTTGAACTTGAAATTTTCCTTCGGAAAGCTCATGGATTATCTCCGGTAAAGATTTAAAATCATCTACGAGATTTAGCTCCTTCGTTTTTACACCTGAGAAAACCGAACCATTTGCAATACTCTTCACATGAGCAATTGATAGTCCCCTTCCGTCTGCAACTTTTTTTATAAAGGCTTCATGTTCTTCCTTAACAAAATTTTCGAGAATTTTTCTTTCTGNTTGAGAAAGCTTTTTATATGGAGAAAAAATATCGCTATACTCACCAAAAGAGACAATTTGGGTATCTATACCAATCCTCTTGAGTAACTTCCCCAAAAATGGTTTTACCATAAAAACCCCTATTGAACCTATTGCAGAAAATGGAGTGGAAAATATTTTATTTGCGGGAACTGCCATAAGATAACCTCCGGATGCACCAACAGAGGAGAAAGATACAAAAACTCTTTTTTTTCTTTTCACATAATCGACCTTTTCATTAATCATGTGAGATCCGTTAGCGTCTCCACCTCTTGAATTTATTCGCAAAACAACGGCTTCAACTGAGCTATTATCAGCTAACTTCAAAAGTAGTTCTGAGAAAAAGTAAGGATTTATAAAGTTTGGAGATGGACTATCTCCTATTATACCATTCATATTCACGAGTGCAATTCTTTTTTCGCGACCAAAAGTTAGATGCAAAAATTTCTTGTGTGGATATAATATTTCACAATCGCCAAACTCTCTTTTTATTATATCAGAAGGTGGAGAGTCTGATATTTCATCAACAATTCCATATGCTAAAACATCTTTACCTCTCAGAATTCCAGAGAAATACACATCAGGNTTAAACTTTTCAGTCTGTGAAATGAGGGCATCCTTTATTTCAGATATGAACCTNTCAATATCCTTTTTTATATACTCCGGAACAAACTCCTTTGTAAGAATATCGGGTATAGATTTTAATTTACCACTTTTGACAGTTTCTATTTCAATACCTATTTTTTTGAAAAACCCACCTAATGCATTTATAGTTGCTGAAAAACCAGTAAGGAAAAACTCAGAATTTTCTGGAGCTACAACTCTATCACAAGCAGAAGCCAAAAAAACCTCCCCAATTCCACCAGAACGAATATAACATAAAATCTTTACTCCCTGATTTCTTAAAAGACTAATAACTCTTTTTAGCTCCCAAATTTCAGATAGAGAAAGATTTGAGGGAGAAATATCAAGAAAAACTCCCTTTACCTCTTTACCCTTATCAAAAATAAAACGAAGTATATCCGAAAAAGTAGGTTTCCTCATCATAATTTCCTGAATTCCTTTTGAAGTGGGAATATTACCAGATATTTGAACAAAAATAATCTGATTCCTCTTTTTGAAAAACTGAATCATAAGTTATAAATTCAAAGAAAATTGTGAGAATAAAATATTTTCAAATAAATAAGAATAAAAGTATCCATAAAATGTGAGAATAAAACCAAAAAACAAAAAAAAATAAGTTAAGATAATAAGTAAAATGAAATTAACAAAACGAGGCGAAGGGCGAAGAAAACCAAATAAAGTACTTACTTTCTGGATTTTAGAATCTATGAGATATACCAGCAGATATTAAGTTCTGCCCGAATGAATGAATTTCAATTGATATATATGTTTTAGGATTGAGATAATAGTCTCCGCCCACTACGACAAAGAATCTATTTTCAGCTCTACTTTTTAGAACTTCATTATTATCAAGCCTTATTATAAAATCTTTATATCCTCCACCAATATATATGAAGGAGTTAGCAAACTTAAATGACATAGTAGGAGAAATCTGCCAAAAGAGTTTATTTGGGAAATCTTTATTTGCACCTTCAATAAAGGGCCAATACTCTACATGACCGTCAAAATTAAAGTTTATATCTCTCTCCTTTGATAAGAGAGAAAATTTNGCTCCAACTCCAAACTGGTTTAAGGTTGGCAAAGGAGCAAGAGGNGTCAAATTCTTTATTCCAATGATAACATATGGAAAAAACTCTTCCAAAGGCGCGTACCCAAACCTAGCGGAAAGATACAAAGATGATAAGGGTGTTCTTTCTTTCACATTAGTTTCGTACATAGAAAAAGAGACGAAGCCTCCGAGATCAAACATATCTATTTGAGGAGTAATAACACCTCCCCCTACAAGAAAACTAAAAATTATCACGCTAACAATCTGCATATATTAAATTTTACAATTCTCCCCTACTCGTTTCAATGTATAAATCTACAAAAGGTGAATTTACTTTTAGAACTAAACCCTCTGGTGGAAAAATATATTTGAAATTCCTTTTACTATAAAATCAACTGATATTCCAGCTATCATAATGCTCGTAAGTCTTGAAATAACCACCGAACCTGACTTACCCATAAATTTGTATATACTATTTATTTTTTTCAAAACAAAATAATTTATTACTGATACAAGTAAAATAGAGATAAAAGTTATAATTAAACCATACTGTTTTGTTGATATTATCACTTGCGTTATTGCTCCCGGACCTGAAAGGAGAGGAAANGCTATTGGAACAACCCCAGAACTTTCAGGATCGATTTTCTTTTCTTCCCATGATCCAACCAAAAGTATTTTGAGAGAAATAATAAGGAGAAGAATTCCACCTGCAATTCTAAAACTATCTAAACTTACCCCAAACAACTTAAAGAAAAAATCTCCTAATATAGCAAAGACAAAAAGAAGCCAGAAAGAAGCAAAAATTGCCATCTTAAACATCTTCTGCCTTTGATATCCCGGCATATGAGAAGAGAGAGAAAGAAATATAGGTATATTCCCAAAGACATCAACAATTATAAATAGAGAAAGAAAAGATTTTCCAAGAGCTGAAATAAACCAATACCAATTTAAACCCTGCTCAACTCCTCCAAAAATGAATTCTTTCATATATTCTTAATTTACCATCAGAAATCAACTGGTTATTAAAAGTAAGCAAATAAGAAACAAAACGAACATACAACTAAACCGAATAAGAAAAAGGCGAACAGACATACCAAAATTACATCTTGTGCTTAAAAATTAAAACAGAAAGCGGAGGCAAGAGCAGAGAAACTGAAAAATCTCTCCCATGAAACTTTATTTCTTCTGCCAAAACTCCCCCCATATTTCCCAGACCACTACCTCCATAAAATTCAGAATCACTATTTAATATTTCCTCCCAAAAACCCCCAAATGGAACTCCAACTCTATAATTGAATCTTGGAACAGGAGTAAAATTGCATACGACAAGAAAACAATTTTCTTTCCCTTTCCTCAAAAAAGAAATAACACTCTTTTCAACATCGTTAAAATCTACCCACTCAAAACCAGAAGGCTCAAAATCGAATTCATATAAATCTGGTTCGCTTCTATACACTTTGTTCAAATCNTTTATCCATTTTTGCAATCCCCTATGGAAATTTGCAAGCGGATTTTTCTCATCATCAAGCAGATGCCAATCCAAAGAGATATCATGATTCCACTCTCGCCACTGTCCAAACTCACCGCCCATAAAAAGAAGTTTTTTACCCGGATGAAACCACATATAACCAAAAAGAAGCCTTAAATTCGCAAACTTCTGCCAATCATCGCCGGGCATCTTCGCAATCAATGAACCCTTACCATGAACTACNTCATCATGAGATAAAGGTAAAACAAAATTTTCCGAGAAAGCATACCATATACTGAAAGTTATTCTGTCATGGTGATATTTTCTATAAATTGGGTCTTTTGAAAAATAAAAAAGTGTATCATGCATCCACCCCATGTTCCATTTCATACTGAAACCCAATCCACCTACATAAGTTGGCCGAGAAACCCCTGGCCAAGCTGTGGATTCCTCTGCTATCATCTGGACATCAGGAAAATCTCTAAAAACCGTCTGATTAAGTTTCTTTATAAAATCAATCGCTTCAAGATTTTCTTTACCTCCGTATATATTTGGAACCCATTCNCCTGGCTTCCTTGAATAATCAAGGTAAAGCATTGAGGCGACTGCATCAACTCTCAAACCATCTGCATGATACTTTTCAAACCAAAAATGGGCAGAACTCAAAAGGAAAGATCTAACTTCTCCCTTTGAATAATCAAAAATAAAGGTTCCCCAGTCTGGATGATATCTTTTTCTTGGGTCTTCATATTCGTAAAGATGAGTTCCATCAAAAAAAGCAAGGCCATGACCATCTTGTGGGAAATGGGATGGAACCCAATCAAGAATAACTCCAATATTGTTCTGATGAAGTATATCTATGAGGTACATAAAATCCTCCGGGGTTCCNTATCTTGAAGTAGGAGCAAAATATGATGTTATCTGATAACCCCAAGAAGGATAAAAAGGGTGTTCCATCAAAGGTAAAAACTCAACATGAGTNAATTCCATTTCTTTTAAGTACTCAACNAGATAGTAAGCTAGTTCCCTGTAAGTCAAAAATCTGTTTCCTTCTTCCGGGACTCTTCTCCAAGAGCCTATATGAACCTCGTAAATTGATATTGGGGATCTCAAGGAATTGAATCTTTTTCTATTTTTTATCCATTCTTCATCTTTCCATTTATAATCAAAATTCCAGACTATGGAAGCAGTTTTTGGAGGCTTTTCCGAAAAAAAAGCGAAAGGGTCTGCCTTATCTATTTTGTAATTTCCTTTCGCTATATAGTATTTGTATAATGAACCTTTTTTTATTCCCGGAACAAATCCGAACCAAATTCCGGAATTATCTTCTCTTTTTTTCAGAGGATGAGAGGATTTGTTCCAACCGTTGAAATCTCCTATTACGGAGACATATTCTGCATTTGGGGCCCAGACAGCAAAATGAACTCCTTGAACACCATCAAATTCAATAATATGGGAACCAAGCTTTTCATATAATCTTGTATGTGTTCCTTCTTTGAAAAGATATATATCGTATTCGGTTATCAAAGTAAAATCATAAATAACTTTGAACTCCATCTTTACTCCTCATTTATTACTTCTGCGGTCAAAAAAATAATCATCTGATTTCCGTTGTCATCCTTTATGGATTCTCCTTTATCTGAGCTTTTACCCCTTCAAATTCCACATCACCTGAACTGATAATTATTTTTATTTTTTCTGCTCTTATCTTTATGTTTCCTGTTTTCAAAATAGGTTCGCCTGAAAGAATTATTTCGTTCTCATCGGGATATATTTGAATATTTTTTGCTCTTACCTCCTTTGCNTTTTCGTAGTTTATAAAGACATTTCCAGAACCGTCTATTTTTTTGATCTTTTTAGAATCTTGGTCAAGAAAGACCTTCGCTTTATCAAGTTCAGCATAAATCTTTTCACTCTTAAATTTTACATTTCCAAAGAGTTCTATTATTCCTCTTTTCATATTATATGTTGATTTATCGGCATAAATTTTTATATCACCTATATTGTCTGCACCAAAAGATAGATCAACCTCACTTGCGTATGCTATATTATCTTTAAAGATTGCCTCCTTTGCCTCCAAATTAACCTTTGAAGTAATTTTACCTCCTGAAATACTTACAAGTCTATCCTGGATTAACTTGTAATTTCTGATAACTTCAAAAACGGAATAGGAAAAAATTATCAGTCCGAGAACTCCTATTGCTCTTTTTATCATAATTATCATAACCTCACTGAGAGATTTTTATCTTAATGCTCACAGCTCCCCTAAAATCACCTGATTTATATCCAAAAGCTTTGTCTTTCGGATATTTTTCTTTAAGAAACTTTCTAACATCTTCTGGGATAGAACTATATTCGCCGTGACACGAAAGGCACATAGGTTGAACCAATATAGGTTTGAAATAATGCAAATATTTTCCATCTTTCTCTTCTACAATCTCGTAATATTCATCTTGCAATTTACCCTCTTTACTTAAATTTTCAAGATTTTTCAATATAGAAAGCTCATATTCGTCTGGTTTGTTCTTTTCATTTCTATATTTTTCACTCACCCTCCTTATATAAAAGCCATATTTTTGTTGTTTCTCTTTGATTATATTTTGAGAGAGTTCTGAACAAACCGAAACAGCAGATAAAACATCGCCCTTTTCCAATTGTGTCAAAAGAGCATNTCTCATAGTTTCAAGTAAATCTTTTGACGATTGCCTTACAATATCTAAATACTGGTTTATGTCATAGTCTNTACTTTTTTCTTTATTTTCACTTAATTTCTTTTCATCAATTTTTTTCTCTTTCCCTGTTTTTTTCTCTTTCTCTGTCGCCCCGCCCAAACTAATGAAGATCAAAAATAAAAATGCTCCCAAAGCTCTCGCAATAAAAAAAATCTTCATAAATATAGATTATAATTACACTGCTTTAAATAAAAATTTAAATTAGTAAAAATTATTTTTTAAGATGAGTAAGATCGCAATATCTGCATCAGGTGGACTTGGTGATATATTAGAGCTTCTTCCTATTTTTTCAAAATTTCAAGGTCACATAGTTGTTTCTGACCTATACAAAGAATTATTTTCTTTATACAATTTTAGGATAATATGGTGGGAAGAAAAGAAAAACGAGTTTGAAAACATAATCAGAATAGCGAAAAAAATTTACGAGATAAAACCTGAAATCGTGTATGGCACATATCCCAACGGAAGAAGAATAAATATCTTGCTTACGATATCACCTGGGAAAAAAATTTTTTGCGATGACGGCAATTATAATTTAAGCAGGTTAGTTAGCCTGGTAAAATTATCCCCAGGAAATCATCCTTTGAAAATTCATTTTGATAAAAGTTTAAGTTATGCAGAAAGAAACTCAATTATTCTTGGTATAAAACCTGATTATCCATTTGATTTTGCCGAGCTTGAAGAATATAAGAGGGAAGCAGAAGAATTTGCAAAATCAAAATATGTCATTATTCATCCCACTGCAAAATACAAGACAAAAAGCTGGCCAATAGATAATTTCATAAAAATAGCAAAAAAAATAATTGGAGAAGGATTAAATATAGTTTTTGTTCTGGGAAAAGAAGATAAATTTGAACTTTCTGTTATAAAGAAAAACTTAGAGAGAGAAGAAAAGATAGGCAAGTTGAAAATACTTTTTGGTGAGAGTATAAATAAGGTTATATCTTATGTGAAGCGAGCGTTTTTTTCTTTGTGTAACGACTCAGCAGTTGCTCACATATCAGGAATAGCAGGAGTNAAAACCTTCGTAATTTATGGATACACAAGATACTATCACACAGCTCCGCCAAACTCAGAGATAATAAGACTTGATTTACCATGCTCTCCTTGCTACAACTTTGCAAAAGGCGAAATCTCTGTAAAAAGAGAATGCAAGATAAATATAGCCTGTCTGAGAGAAATTAGTGAGAATATNGTATGGGAAAAAATCAAAGATTTTCTTTATAAAACTCACACATTTTTTTGAAAAAGCAAATATTGCATCTTGGCTTTAAAGCTTTGCAAACATTTCTACCATGATTTATGAGGAAAACATGAGATATAATTTTGCTTTTGAAATGAGGNGAAACTAATCTATAAATTTTTTCTCGGGAACCTCTCGCTATACCAAGACGTGTCATTATTCTTGATATATGAGTATCTACTGGAAAAGTATCAAATCCACATCCGAAAGCTAAAATAACCTCAGCACTTTTTGGTCCTATGCCATCTATTGAANTCAAAAACTCAAAAGCTTTTTCCTTCCCAAGCTCACATAAATCTGAAGGATTTTGAAAACTTTCTTTTATTTTTCGTAGAGCATTTTTTATGCGCTTTGTTTTTACCGCAGGCAAACCACAAATANGAATCAAATTTTCTATTTCAGAATCTTCAACTTCGAGAAGTTCAAACATATTTTTATATTTCCTTTTCAAATTCTCAAAAGCTATATCTCTGAGNTTATCTGATGTGTTCTGAGATAGTATTGTTTTTACTACAACATCTAAAATATCTCCCTTTTTTCTTTGAGCGAATTCATCGATTCCNTAAAAATCCTTATGTTCCAGAATAATTTTCTCAAGAGATTCTATTTTCTTTTTTATCTTTTCCTCTCCTTGTTCTTTTTCAATTCCTTTTTTGCTCATCCGACTTACTGTTTTTTACTCTATAAACTTATTGTTTTTTGCACTATAACATTCATTAGTAATCAGATTTTACCCNTCAAATAATATTTCCATTCATTAATATTAATATTACTCCATTAATATACTTTATCACTTTGAAAAACAAGCAAGAATATAAAAAATTTATAAAAAATTTGGGAAAATCAAAACTTAAAGTTTAGTATCAAATAAAAAAGTGCTACCAACCGAAATAAGATTGATTAAATCCTCTTATCATGATATTCTGGTTGAAATTGGTGGGAAAATCATACATATAGAAACAAGTTCAGCAAGACAAAACATTACCTGAAAGAATGCTTGAATATTTTTAGTTAAGAAAAAGTATGGGAAAAATCCTACACATTATTTGTAGGCAAAGGGAATGCTTCCCAGAGCAAATTCAAAATGCAAGATTAATTTGAGACTCAAAACCTATCTTCAATTTCGTAGTATTAGATATGAAAAAAATTGCGCCGGGCGAGTTTAAAAAAAGCGAAAAGCCGGAAGAGGTTATCGCTTGAGTTTTAACCTTTGTTTTATCTCTTTTCACAAAAACGAATATTTCTTGAAAACTATTTTCATTTAGAAAATAATGAATAATTTTTAAAGAAATGGGAAATGAAAAGTTATTTTACGAAGCCAATAATCCTGGACTTCATCCCGAAGAGGTTGAATTTTACGAAAGAAGTTTTCAGGCGGAAGGAGAGCCTCATGTTATTGACCCAATAAAAAGAGCGTACGTTGCAACAACTATATTTATAGCTTCTGAAGTAATGTATTTTGGAGCTCTAATAAGCGCTTTTTTTAGAATAAAAAGAACTTTTATTGAATGGCCACCAGAAGGCTTACCAACATATCCAGTCATACAAACTCTATTTAATACTCTTTTTCTTTTAGCAAGCGGGGTCTTTAACCTTGTTTTTGATAAAAGGAGAAAAAAAATATTTTTTGTATTGACTTGGGTTTTCGGAGCAACATTTCTTATACTTCAAGGGATTGAATGGATAAGGCTTATAAAATTTGGTCTTACTATGACAACTCATGCATATGGGTCAATATTTTACCTTATAGTTGGCTCACACGGAATTCATGTTCTTGTAGGTTTGATTTGGCTTTTGATTGCGTTTAATCTGTCGCAGAAAAGAGGAGTAATGAGAACTCCTGCTTTGGAGAGTGCTTCTTTATTATGGAAGTTTGTAGTTCTAATATGGCCAGTCTTGTATTTAGTAGTATATATTTTGTAAAAACTTATATAAATTAAACCTCATATTTTTCAGGTTCAACTTCCTGAAATGCTTTATCTCTTTGAGCCCATTTTGTGAGATATAATTCAAATTCTGATATAAAAAATTCCATTCTACTTAAAACTTTTCTTATTTTATTTTGAAAGAAATTATATGCAATAACTGCTGGGATAGCAGCAAAAAGCCCCATAGCCGTTGTGAAAAGAGCCTCTGAAATTCCAGGAGCAACAACTTCAAGACCTGCNTTTCCCATTTTCCCTATCTGATGGAATGAATGCATTATTCCCCAAACAGTCCCAAAAAGACCAATAAATGGAGCTGATGAGCTAACTATAGCGTAAATAAACTGAAATCTTGATAACCTTTCTGTAACAATTTTTATTTCTTGGTTCATCATTCTACGAATTTCATCTTTTGTAATATCTTTTCTCCTCCTGAGATTAGCAATTACTTCCTCAAGGACCTGAGCTATTGAAGAAGGATAGAATTCGTCATATTTGTGATATGAAAGGAATTCTTTTATACCGCCGCCCCAAAAGTAATCAACAAATTCAGAATCTTTTCTCTCTACCTTCTTGAAAAATATAAGGTTATGAATTATTAAAGACCATACCAAAATTGAACATGAAAATAAAATCAAGATCACAATCTTTACAGCTAATGTTGATTTCAATATTGCATCAGCAAGCATATAGAGAAAATTTTAAATATTTCAGAGGGGAATATAGCAGAATTAGAATACCAGAATTAGATTCTCCTCCTTGAAGGAAAAAGTTCATATACGACAGCGGAAAAGAAAGAAATTATAACACCAGATATGAATATGACAGGAGAGAAAGGCAAAATTGGGTCAAGATAAGGTTTTGTTCCAAAACGAGCTGAAAAAACAAAACCTAAAACCATAAGGAAAAGCCCTAACGCAATNGTTCCAAAAGTAAAAATAAGCCTCACACGTGAAGGTAAATATACTTCCTCCTCTTTTTTCTTTTCTTCCTTTTCTTCTTCTTTCTCCCCTTCTAAAACTTCAAGAGGAATAATGGGAAATATTTTAGCGAAAAAAATAAACAATAAAATTCCAAATCCAATGATTCCTAAAAGGATAACAATTTCACTCAAAGCAGGAAAATAACTTCCTTCCTGATAAGGTAGATATAAACCGTGGGTCTGAGATGGAACAACGATCAAGAACCTTTTCAAAACAGCTGATACATTAACTATAAAGCCTGAGAGGGCAGTAATAAAAATATTTACTCTCCTTGTTATTGTCTGATAGAAAAGATAGATTGCAGGAAAAAGCAAAGAAACAACATTTATCCAAAATATAGGTGCAAATTTTCCTATGGTTATTTGATGGGCAATATATCTATCTTTTTCAGGGGCAGCATAATGAGCAGTAAGTTCCTCAACTACCGTAAAGTATAAATAAATGGTCAAGAGAACAAAGAGAATAAATCCTAAAGTATAAAAAGTCCTTTCCCCTATTAGCTCTTCCAATTTATAAATTTTTCTCAAAATGTACGCTACAACCATTATTAATCCTATTCCTGAAATACCAGCCATAATTACAAATCCGGGAGCTTGTAAAGCCGAAAACCATCCCGGACGTCCNACCTGTATGCCGAATATAAATCCCAAAGTTGAATTCGCAACGAAGATCAGAGGTAAAATGACTATAGAAAGCCAGAACAAACTTGTTTTATGCCTTTTTTCTTGCGAGTAGTCCCCCCTCCATCCAGCAGCCCAAATTTTGTAAAGCAACCTTCTCATTTTTGAACCTTCAAAATATTTTGACAGCTCAAAAGCATCTTTACGAGACGAAAGATAAAAGTAAATCAAACTTGCAGAAAGGTAACCAGATACAACAAGTGAGAAAGTTCCAAACATAGGAGATATAGGTCTTGCGTACCGTGACAAATTAAGTAGGGCATAAAAAATCCTTCCCTGATTTGCAAGGACACATAAAGCATCAAGGATAAGAGATATTATTGTTATAAGTTCAGCTGGTCTGGTTAGTGGTTTCAATTGATCAAGTTTGAAAAGCCTCACAAGAACAGATAAAGTTATACCAGCAGAAGCTACCCCTACAAAATATATATCAAACATGATCCACAATCCCCAGGCGACTCCGCCTCCTCCCGGATTACGAAGTGAAGTAATAATATCGCCATATATTTCTTTCCGAACGAACCAGCTCAACCCCAAAATCAAAAATACCAATGAGATAAGAGAAAATAGGACAAATCCTCTAGTAGGTTTCCAGAGGTTTTCTAATATTCTCCTCCTTTTATTATCTTTATTTTTATCATCAATAACTTTTACTTCCATAGACACCCATAATCCTCCTCCCCTTTTCCTTTTTTCTCTTCTTTCCTCTTTTTTCTACATCTTTCTTCTTTCCTTTTTGTTCTCTATTTACTTATTCCTCATCAAATTTCTCTATTCTTTTCTCCTTGTAAGTTTTCATAATCCTTGTCTATTTCTAATGATATTCTTTTTGATTTTGAAAGGTAAATGACCTTTGGTTTTGTACCAAGATGAGGTAAAAGAGTAAAAGCTCCCGGAGAACGAGCAAGATTTGAAACGAGAGAATCTGGATCGGCAAGGTTGCCAAAAGTAATAGCTCCCGTTGGACAAGCCTCAGCACAAGCAGGTAACTTTCTGAGCTCCTCATCTGATATCTCACGCCCTTCATCTCTTGCTTTCTCTTNCAATTTCCTTATTCTATGATAGCAGAACGTACATTTTTCAACTACACCTTTGGGCCTAACAGGAACATCTGGATTTAGAGCTTGAACATATGTTTCAGGAAACTCAGGTTTTTCCCACGTAAAATATTTTCTTGAATATGGGCAAGCAACCTGACAATANCTACAACCGATACATCTATCATAAATTTGAGCAACAAGCCCTTCCTCGTTTATGTAAGTTGCNTTAACCGGACAAACCTTAGTACAAGGTGGGTCATCACAGTGAAGACAGGGAATAGGAATAAGATAATCTTTATGTGGTATCAAGGTCATCCATTCTATCTCAGTTCCCCGATCTTTCTTTTCATACCCTGTTATCGGGATATTATTTTCAATTTTGCAAGCAACAACACAAGCTCCACAACCAGTGCATAAATCAAGATTTATAACCATCCCCCACTTTATCTTGCTTCCTTCTCTGCTGTTCCCGTTTTTCCTATTCGCTGATTTCTTTCTTTTAAAATTAGGTAAAAATGGTAATGATGAAGATATAAACCCCAATGAAATAGCAAACCCGGAAACTGTTTTCAAAAACTTTCTCTTTAAATTCCTTTTTTCTAATTTCTGACCTTCATCGCCAATTTTATCACCCTTACCTTTTTTTATATTTGATTTCATCTCAATCAGTACCTCCTTTTATTTTTCCAAAAAATTCTTTTTAGATTTTTTCAATTTTCACACGAGCAACATACAAAGCTGCATTCCCTGCCTGTGATTTCACAAGAGGTATTATATCGCGTGGATTCGCTCCCTTACCTTTTGCAAACCTCCCGAATTCTGTGTGCCCCTTACCAAGTTCAACCAAAACTACATCATCNGGAATACCATCTCTGATTAGCACTTTTGCCTTTATTTTCCCCTTCTCGTTTGAAATATATACATCCTCAAAGTTTCTGAGCTTGAGTTTTTCTGCAAGGGAAGACGAAATTTCACAGAAAGTTTCGTAAGCCATATAAGCTGGAACACCTTTCAGCCTTGCNGAAAGCTCCATCAAGAAAGGGATGTTAGCCCCTGATCCTTCGGCATAAGAAATAGATTTNTAAGGAAATAGATACAAATCACCCTCTCCTACCCACTTTGGNTCCTCAAACATTTTTGGATCGGTAAACTTGAATTTATTGAAATCTTTCCCTTTCTTTTCTGGATCTTCCCACCAACCATCCTTTTCTAACAAATCTAAGTCAAAGTTCTTAAGTCTTTCCCGAACTGCTTTCTCAAAATTATCAAAGTAGAACTCATCTTCAAACCCAAGCTTTTTTCCTATATCTATTATCACATCTCCTGCGTTTTTAGTGTTAAAAAGAGGAGTAACTACGGGTTTTCTCAATCCAAATCCAGCATAAGGTATAGAAGATAATGATTGAGCATCTTCAAACCTTTCAAGGGGAGTGTGATCTGGTATGATTATGTCAGCAAGATAAGATGTTTCATCCATAAATGGGGAGAAAGATACGACGAAATCTGCTTTTTCTATAAATTTCCTCCAACGAGAGTTTTCTACTTCAGAATAAACAGGGTTAAAATAATAAATCAAAAGAGTGTCAACATCTGAATCTGGAAGTTGCGAGAAATCAATTTTGTTTCCCTTAATATTTGAATTGATTTGTTTCCAGGGGGCAAAGCTTATATCTCTTACGAGGAAAAGNCCGCCCGGCTTATTTATGTTCCCCAACAAAGCATTTANGGAAAGGGAAAGGGAAGAGATAAGAAGNCCATTGGTAAATAGAGTTGAACGCTCNTCGACTATAACAACAGATGGACGTGAGTACCATAGTTCCCTTGATATCCTAACTATATCTTTGGAAAGAACTCCGGTTTCTTCTTCAACTCTTTGAGGANCAAAGTCTTTGACGAAATCCGCAAAATCATCAAATCCTTGAGTTTTTTCCCTTACAAAATCTTTATCGTACTTTCCTTCTTTTATAAGCTGATGGGCTATACCAAGAAGGAAAATATGATACTTACCAAATTTTACTTGAATAAATTCATCAGCTTGTGAGGCAGTATGAGAGTAAAAATGGTCAACATGCAAGATCTTCGCTCTTTGCGTTGGGACTCCATATTTTATTTTGTATGAAGAACGAGAAAGCATCAAGCCATGGCAGGTAGTTTCAAAAATTGCAGAACCAACACTCAGAATATATCTTGTGTTTTCGAGATCAAATCCTGGTAAATCAAAAACTCCGAAAGATTCTCTCATAGCGTATAAGATAGCACGTGTAGAGAAAGATTTTTCAGAATAGTCGTAAAAATTTGGAGTTCCTATAACTTGTGCAAACCTTTCAAAAATTTCTTTTATAAAGCCTTTTTGCCTACCACACAAAATAGCAATTTTATTAGGCTCCTTCAGCNTCTCTTTCAGCTTCTCAGAGATGATGTTTATTGCATCACTATANCTTATTTCCTCCCATATCCCTTTACCCCTATTTATAAGTGGAGATTTTATTCTGTCAGGGTCATNGAGAGCAAAAATTGAAGTTAGACCTTTTGGCCCAACAATACCTCTGTTCGGTGATGATTTTGGATTTCCCATCACTCTAACCGCTCTTCCCTCAACTACCCTTACAATTATTCCGCAACTGACCTGGCATTGACCACAAGCAGATTTCAAGTATTTTTCCTCTCCCTCATGCCACCTTTCAGCCCCTGGTACATAAGGTTTTTCTGATGAAAGCGAATAAATCTCTTCTTCACAAGATGAACAACCTGGTATTAGAGATAAAATAGGTGCAAGTTTTATAGAGTTTTTAATTAATTCTCTTTTTTTCAGATCAACTTTTGCTTTTCCCTCTCTTTTATCATCTATATTATTCCTTCTTTTTAGAGATATCATATTATTATTAACCCTCCTTCTTTTTTTAGTGGCAAGTTATACAATCGTTAGGAGCAGATTTTTGTTCGTGGCATTCCATACACTTACCCATAGTAAGGTGCGCAATATCAGATTTCTGATATGGTTCGAGCTTGGTTTTAGCTCCGATATGACAAGTCTCACACTCCATTTCTCCCCAAACAACATGAGCTTTGTGGCTAAAATAAACATGCCCCGGGAGCCTATTGAC
>AWOA01000041.1 GCA_000494225.1 Candidatus Calescibacterium nevadense OTU 1 | reverse complement strand
CTGTTATTTTCTCTATTTTCTCCTGATTTTTATGTCCAAAGGTTATGTTCTCTATAATTTCTGCTTTATAATCTGTAACTTTTATTTTTGATATTTCTGGGTAGAACTCTTGCAGAATATTTTTGAGAGCCATGTCAAATGCGTATATCTGACCGTCTTTTGATGTTGAATATCCGAGCTTTATTTTGTTATCTATTCTTACCTTTATTTTTGCCTTGCAACCAAAAATCATACTTTCATAGTCTATCTCCCAGTCTATATTACATGAGAGTACCTCAAAGAAAAGTTCGGTTTTTTCCTCCATTTTCAACAATTCTCTGGCTCTTTAATTTTAGGTATTTATTTTGTTTGATATTATTTTCTGATTTTAAGGAAGTGATGGAAATATACATTTATTTATTTATTTATTTATTTTCATATTTTCATTTTCATATAGCTATTTTTTTCATATTACTATTGGTTCTCTAAACTCCCCATATACTTTTTTGAGAGCCTTTGTTGTTTCACCGATGGTTGCTCCATTTTCAAGGGCTTCGATCAAGAAAGGCATTATATTTTCGCCTTTTTCTGCTGCTCTTGAAATATCATCAAGTAGTTTTTGAATTTTTCTCATATCTCTTTTGGATTTGAATTCTTGAAGCCTTTTTGCTTTTTCTGTTGCCTCACGAGGTCTAAATATCTCAAACTTTTGCTCTGCTGAATCATCATTTTCTCTGAATATATTAACTCCAATTATCTTTTTCTTTCCCTGTTCAATAAGAACTTGTTGTTTGTAAGCTTCTGAAAGTATGATTGATTGAATGAATCCGTCTTTTATTGCCTTCACCATACCTCCGTAGTCTTGAATTCTTTTCATTTCTGCTTTTATTTTTTCTTCCATCTCATCTGTTAGTTTTTCTATAAAGAAAGAGCCTCCGAGTGGGTCTGCTACTTCCGGTATGTCAGTCTCAAAAGCTAATATCTGCTGAATTCTCAAAGCTATTTTTGCAGAATGTTCTGTTGGGATTGAGTAAGCTTCATCATAAGCTTCTGTAAATATAGATTGTCCCCCTCCCAAAACAGTTGCGAGAGCCCCTAATGTGACTCGTGATATATTAAGCAGAGGTTCAGCTCGTGTTAGTGATGCTCCACCACATGCAACTGCAAATTTCATAGCCATGTTCTTTTCATCTTTTACGCCCAGTTCCTTTGTTATGTTTGCCCATAACCTTCTTGCAGCTCTATATTTTGCTACCTCTTCAAAAAGATTATGATATGTACAGAAGAAGAAAGTAATCCTCTTTATGAACGAATCGGGATCAAGCCCCCGGGATAGAACTTCATTTACATATACTTTTGCGTCCTCAAATGCGACTGCAATTTCCTGATACGCTGTCGCTCCAGCTTCCCTTATGTGATATCCACAAACTGATATCGGATTAAATTTTGGAACATGCTTTGCACAAAATTCAATAACATCGCAAGCAAGCTTTACGGAAGGCTCCACAGGATATATCCATGTGCCACGAGCTATTATTTCTTTAAGTATATCGTTCTGTAATGTCCCGATAAGTTTCTCAAACGGTATCCCTCTCTTTTTTGCAACTATAAGATAAAGAGCCATAATCTGCGGGGCAGTTCCATTTATTGTAAATGAAACGGAAATTTTGTCTATCGGAATCCCGTCAAAAATCTCCAGCATATCTTCTACCGTATCTACTGCAACTCCGACTTTTCCTACCTCAGGTAGTGCAACTTCTTCATCCGAATCATAGCCCATCTGTGTTGGAAGATCAAACGCTACTGAAAGCCCAGTATTTCCCTGTTTGAGAAGAAATTTAAATCTCTCATTTGTTTCTTTCGCTGTTCCAAATCCAGCATACTGTCTCATAGTCCAAACCTTATCTTTATACATAGTTCTATAGGGACCTCTTGTGAAAGGAAACTCTCCGGGATCCCCAAGTTTTTCTCTGTAATATTTACTTATATCTCCCAGATCATCTGGTGTATAAAAGAGTTTGTAGTTATAAAGTTTGTAATCTGAATTTGAACCATTTCCTTTGCCTTGGATTGGCTTTTCCTTTGGGCTCTCCTTTTCCATATCAAATGAATTTTATTATTTTATTTGCTCAAAATTGCAATTTCTATAAAAAACGAGATTATCGGAGAGTGTGTTACGGAATAAAAAACGAGGAAGTACTCCGAAGTATATTTATTAGAAATTCGGAGTAGGGCATATGCGAAGGCGAAGAAGAAGTTCAAAATCAGTTTGAGAGAGCAAGGGGAAAAAGAAATTATTATTAAAGGGGAATTATATTAAATTAAAGGTTTATTCCTCTGTGGTGTTGTCTTATTGAAACTGAAAGAAAAATGAAAAAAATCAGAAAAACAGGGATAAAAAACCATTTTAGAACTATTATTTTTTATATGGCAAGAGTCTCAGAAGGAGAAAGCTGTTCTTTTTGCGGCAAGTCGAAAAGAGAAGTAAAAAGATTAATCGGGGGAATGAATGGGGCATATATATGCTTTGACTGTGTGAGAATATGCTATGATATGGTTGAAAGTCATTCTCTTGAAGAACAAAAAGAAGAAATATTTCCAGAAGAAAATATAGTAAAGCTACAGGGACTAACGCCGAAGAAAATAAAAGAATTTCTTGATCAATATATTGTTGGTCAAGATGTTGCAAAAAAATATGTTTCCGTTGCAATATACAACCACTACAAAAGAATAATTCTTAAAGATTCAAGCATAGAAAAAAGCAATCTTATGTTTGTCGGACCTACCGGAACTGGGAAAACCCTTGTTGCAAAGACAATAGCAAAAATCCTTGACGTGCCTATGGTTATAGTAGATGCGACAAGTTTTACAGAAGCTGGATATGTTGGAGATGATGTGGAAAACATTTTGTATTACCTCTATGTGAATTCAGGATATGACATACAGAAAACACAAATGGGAATAGTCTATATAGATGAGATAGATAAGATAGCAAGAAAATCAGGAGAAACCGGTTCATCGACCAGAGATGTCTCTGGCGAGGGGGTTCAACACGCTTTATTGAAAATAGTTGAAGGTAGCGGAATAAGTGTTCCTATAAGAGGAAAAAGAGGAGTATCTGAAACTCTTTTTATTGATACCACAAATATACTCTTCATAGCTGGAGGGGCTTTCTCTGGAATACAAGATATAATAACAGCAAGGCTTGGAAAAAGGAAAATAGGATTTAAGGAATTAGACGACAAAAACAAAAACGAAAAGTCAAAAACGAAAGAAAAATTATCAGATAGTGAAGAAAGAGACGAAATTATATATCAAATAAAACACGACGATCTTATAAAATACGGTATGATACCAGAATTTGTTGGAAGATTTCCTGTCATAGTTCCTTTCCACCAGCTCACCGAGGAAGATATAGAGAAAATCCTCGTCGAACCTAAAAACTCTATAATAAAACAATATATGAAACTATTTGAAGTTGAGGGAATAAATCTTGTTTTTACAAATGGGGCTCTGAAAGAAATTGCAAAAAAGGTTGATATCAAAAAAGTAGGAGCAAGAGGCCTCCGCTCTATAATAGAACAAATTATGCTTGATATCATGTTTGAAATCCCAGATATGCCATCCGTAAAAGAAGTCATAATAACGGAGGAAACAGTAAGAGGTGGTTTCCCTGTATATGTTGAAGGCAAAAAGAAAAAAATAATTTATTAAAAAAAAGAAAAAAATAATTTATTGGATTGTTTAGTAAAAGAGAATATAGATTTCAAACTCTAAATCTTGAAACCTCAGAATAAAAAAAATTGAAAAAAAGAAAATCAAGTTAAATGTAGCAATATTTGATTTTGATGAATAGAAAAAATTTTTCCTTTGACCGGGAAAAAAGGGATTTTCTTATTTTTCTTGTAAAAACAACAGGGGCAATTTGGCTTTCTCGCTTCTTCCCTCTATCTTTTGTTTCGGGTTGTTCAAATCAACAAACTTCAAATCAACAAATCAAAGTATCTTACGAACTTTTTCCTCAATCTGTTGCGAGCGGTGATGTTTCTCTAAATTCAGCTGTCATATGGACAAGAACAAATAATGACCCGTCTCCTCTCGTCTGGCAGCTCGCGGAAGATCAAAACTTTGAGAAAATATTAATTCAAGATGTTGTAACTCCATCTGCCGATACTGATTTTTGCGTTAAGATCAAAACTCAAAACTTGCAACCTGGTAAGAGGTACTATTATAGATTTATAAAAGATAATTTATCATCTCCTGTTGGAACTTTCAAAACAATTCCGGAAAATCCCGATAGGATAAAATTTGCTTTTGTATCGTGTCAAGATTACNCAAACGGTTTTTATTCTGCTTGGTATCACCTATCACAAGANAAAGACNTTGATTTCGTTGTCCATCTTGGAGATTATATATACGAAACCGTTGNAGAACCTNCGTTTCAGTATGCACAGATNAGAAAAATAGAGCTTAACGAAAAGGGNNTAGCGTTATATCTTAATGACTACAGAAAGCTCTATAAAATTTATAGGTCAGATAGATATTTGCAGATGGCTCACGAGAAATTTCCGTTTTACATAATTTGGGATGACCACGAGTTCGCAAACGANAGTTTCCAGTCTGGCTCTCCCGATAACGGTAAAGATGTTTTCGGTGGAATGGAGCAACGTAGAAGGAGATTAGAGGCATCACGGGCATGGTGGGAATATATGCCAGCAGATATTTTCTTTGACCCAAAAGAAGAAGACCCTCAAAAGCAAATAAAAATATATAGATCTTTTAATTTCGGNTCTCTTGCGAAACTCATCCTNACAGATGAAAGGTTGTATAGATCTCCTCATCCGTGTGGGGAAGGTNCAATTGGGNAAAGATNTGTTGCTCTTTGCGAAAATATGGAAAAAACATCTATGCTCGGGGATGAGCAGTTAAATTGGTTCTTGGAAGAACTTTCAAAAGAGGAAGCGGAGGATATAATGTGGAAGGTTCATGGAAATGAAGTGTGTATAAGTCGGATGCTCCTTGGTAAAGACTCTTTCCTTAACCTTGATCAATGGGATGGCTATTCGGGTGAAAGAAGAAAGATTTTAAATTATATAGCCCAAAACAAGACAAAGGTGAGAAACTATTTGGTTATTACAGGCGATTTACATACATTTGTTGCTGGAAACCTTTATGATGATTTTGATTCTCCAAAAGAGAATGTCGGAGTTGAGTTTGCTGGAACTTCCATAACATCATCAAATCTTGGTTCTCTTTTGCGTATTGATGAGAAAACATTAGAAGAAATAGAAAATAAANTTTTAGAGTTCAATAAAAATATGGTCTATTTTAATTCTCACTATCATGGCTATGCAACTTGCGAGATAACAAGAGATGAAGCAATTATTGAATTTTGGAGNGTNTCTTNNATTGANGANCCAGAGGTTGAAAAAACACAAAAATTTCTTGTCAAAAAGTTCAGAGTAAGGCAAGGNGAAAATAANATAGAAGATATAACNCCAAAAACTTAAATGCTTAAAGTGCTACTAAGTCTTCAACTCATNTCATAAATCTGAATTCACAAATCATAAATCTGAATTCACAAATTTGGAAAATTATAAAGCAGATAACCTATCTTTTTAAACTTTAATTTATGTTAGGCTGGCTTACAAGGTATAAAAGCGAAAGGATGGCAAAAATTTGGAGCGAAGAAGAAAAATTAAATATATGGAAAGAAATTGAGGTCGCAATTTTGGAGGCATGGGCAAAGTTAGGGGTCGTACCAAATTCTGTTCCAGAAGCTTTGAAAAAAGTCTCGGTTTCGCCTGATGAAGTCAGAAAAGAGGAAGAAAAAACAAAACACGAGGTAACAGCTTTTGTTAATGCTCTATCTAAAAAAGTTTCACCAGATGTCGCAAGATTTATACATCTTGGAGTCACATCATCGGATATAATAGATACTGCCTTCTCTATTCAGATAAAAAGGTCATTGAAGATACTAATAGAAGATATAGAATCTGTTGAGAAAGTTTTGCTTTACCTTGCTGAAAAATATAGAGACCTTGTTTCTGTTGGGAGAACTCACGGAGTACATGCAGAACCTACAACTTTGGGGATAAAGTTTCTATCTCATTTTGCTGAATTCAGACGTGCAAGGAGAAGACTTATTCTCGCAGATGAAGAAGTAAGTTTCGGGAAAATATCAGGAGCTGTTGGTATTTATAACACAGTTCCACCTGAAATTGAGGAATACGTTCTCTCAAAGTTTAGATTAAAACCNGAACCGGTGGCAACACAGGTTGTCCCAAGAGATAGATACGCTTTTTTTGTTCTTTCTGCATCTCTCTTGGCTTCCGCTATTGAGAGGCTCGCTTTAAACCTCAGACTTTATCAGATACTTGAAATAGATGAGTTGAGAGAACCATTTGAGGAGGAACAAACTGGTTCTTCTGTCATGCCACACAAGAGAAACCCGGTTGTTTCTGAAAACTTGACAGGTATAGCTCGTATTATAAGAAGTGCTGTAATTCCAGTTCTTGAAAATATAGCTTTGTTTATGGAAAGAGACATTAGTCATTCATCTGCTGAGAGAGTTATTTTTCCTGAAATATGTATCCTTCTTGATTACGCTTTGGTAAGGTTAAGAACTCTCCTTGAAGGAATTCAAATAAATGAAAGTAAAATAAAAGCAAATCTTGAAATATCGAGAAATTTGATTCTTTCGTCAAGGGCATTATTTGAGCTTGTTCTCGCTGGTGTACCAAGAGATAGGGCATATAAGATAATCCAAAAAGTTGCTTTTGATGTTATAGAAGGAAAAGCTCCTGATTTTAAAACTGCACTTATATCATATCTTGAAAAAGAGGATAAAAAACTTGCATCTATTATATCAGAAAAGCTTTCCCTTGTGAAGCCAATTTATATCTCACATATATTTTCAAGGACAAAAAACATGCCGTTTGAGATAAAGGTCAAGAAAAAACCAGAAGTTTTTGACCCAGAAGGCAAAGCAATAAAAGATAAGCTTGAAAAGCTTGGATACCATGTAGAAGATGTGAGAGTAGGGAAAGTCTTTGAAATTAGAGCCCAAAATGGCAGCAAAGATATGATAGAGAATTTCTTCATTAATCCAATAGTAGAATTCTACGAAATGAGCCTGAAAGAATANACAAAACAAAAGAACGAATAAAATAGAAAACAGATTTTTAGTTTTATTTATTGTTAGCGAAATAACAAATTTTTAGCAATAGATTTTAAACTTTATTTTATGCAAATACTCGTTGCAGATAACAATAAAACCATAACAAAAATAATAAAGATGGCTCTTGAAGAAGAAGGCTATTCTGTNGAGGTCGCTCATTCGCCAGATGAGGTTTTAGACATTATATCTAAATCCCAATTTGATATATTCATACTTGATACAAAGTTCATTAAAGAAAATGATGGCTACGAACTCGTTCAAAGAATAAAAAGAAAAGGAATCGACGGAAGGTTTATATTACTTGTAAGTGCTCTTGAAAAACCTGATAACGAATTAGCTAAAAAGCTCGGTATATATTCCTTCCTGACAAAACCAGTAGATTCGCGAAAACTCTTTCAAATCATATCTGAAATAGAAGAAGAACTTAAATCAGAAGGTAAGTTGAAAAGAAAAAAGCAGAAAATAATTCACGATGATGAAGAAATCCAAGAGGCAATANCACAATTGGAGGGAAAAAGACAAACCGAAGAAAAAGANANCGAATATGATTATAAAAAAGAAGATTATTCTGATCTGATAAAGGAACGTCAAACCAAAAACTTGGAAAGAGAACAAAAATATGAAAAAGTAGAATATGAGAGCNGNCCTGAACATAAAATCAGTGCAGATAATAATTTAGATAAGGATATACTTGATGAAAAGAAAGATATATCTTTCAGTTGGATGGAAGAAACCGCACTATCTATGAAAGACGAGTTGTTATTACTACTGAATGCAGTTAGAGAGATATTCTCAGATATAAAAAAGGTCAAAGATGAAGCTGAAAACTACATTTCTGATATACGCTCCTCTGTCGGAGCATTAAAAAAGAAAATAGAAGATATTCCTGAAATAGATAAAATAATAGATAAATTGCTATCTGATACTTTAAGTTATATAGAACCAAAACTCGGAGAAAAGATAAATCTTGCAATTGAAAAGAAACTCCCTGCTCTTATTAGTAAATTCTTCGAAACAGATATATTCAATTCAATAAAAACAGATTTATCTAATTCAATAAAAAAGGATGTAATACAAGATGTAATACAAGAGGTAAAAGAATACATGAAAAATTATCAAGAATCTATAATGAGTGAGATATCTCAAAATATTCAGTCGTTTTCCCGGAGCGTCAGAGATGAATACTTGAATGAAATAAAAAAGTTTGAGGAAAAAATTCAAATTCAAATTNCGGATATAATAAGGGAAAAGNTAGAAGAATTCAGGCAATATTCGATTCAAACCGAAAAGGAACCTTTAAATCTTCAAGAAGTTGATATGATGATTGAGGATTTAACATATGAAACAGAGGATAAATCAACAAAGATAAGAGAGGAAGAAGAAAAGTATGGGGAGATCTTTCAACTATCGGAAGAAGATATTCAATTTTTGGAGGTCGAGCAAGAGAGCAAAACACAAGAGAAAATTTTTTCTGATGAAACCGAAAGCATGAAAGAAGAAAGCATAATTTCAAAAGGAGCAGAGGAGCAAGAAGAGAAAAAGGAGCGATCAGAAGAAGATTTTGTATCAGTTGATGAAATTTGAGCTTTAAAAATTTTATCTATCTTGAGCAAGTTTTCTGGCTTCTTCAAGTTTCAGAATTTTTCTCGCTTCCTCTGGTGTAGCAACTTCTTTTCCAACTTCTCTTATTATTCTTGCAGCAGCTTCTACTAACTCTCCATTTGACTTTGCCATCTGTCCATCAGGAAGATAGAAATTATCTTCAAAGCCAACCCTTGCGTGTCCCCCAAGCAGAACGGACTGCATTATAAGCGCCCACTGATCTCTTGATATTCCTATGACTTGCCACTCTACACCAGCCGGAACTCTTGTCGAAAGATATACTAGGTTTCTCGGGTCTGATGATGCTCCACCGACAACTCCCAATATTATACTAACCTGAAATATTTTGAGAACACCTTTATCCATAAGTGGATATATTGTTTCTATATGTCCAAGGTCAAAACATTCGCATTCGGGTTTTGTCCCAACTTTCACCATGCAATCTATAAAANACTCAATATCCCATATTGAATTTATAAACTCNAAAGCAAATACCCAGTTTTTTCTTTTCGGGCTATATTTTGCGTAGTTCATCGTTCCCATATTCAGTGCTGCGATGTCCGGTTTTAATTCAAGAACATGGGCTATTCTTTGTTCCCGAGGAAGACCAACTGCTCCTGTTGATAGATTTATTATCATATCCGGAACTTCTGCCTTTATTGCACTTACTATATTTTTGAAGTCTTCAACAAGGTAAGATGGAGTGCCGTCTGGTCTTCTTGCGTGAATATGTACAACTGTACAACCTGCCTCATAAGCTCTTTTTGCTTCGGCTGCATATTCTTCGGGAGTGTAGGGAATATATGGACACTGTGTCCTGTTTGCTACTGCTCCTGAAAGTGCACAAGTTATTATAACTTTGTCTTTCAATTTATCCTCTGTTNCTGATGTNCCGCCATTTCCAAAGTTCATAAACTTTTACCTCCTTTCATTCTTTATTCTGTTTATTTCTTGTTTATTTTTTGGTACTACCTTCTTCTTCCTTTTCCTTTTCTTTTAGAAATTCTATTTTAGTGAATTGTTAAAATCAGAAAAATTTTGAATGATTGTTCAAAAATAAATTTTCAAAGTAAAAAGTAAAAAGAAATTAAATCAGTAATAAGAGAAATTCAAGTTTGCATTTTTATTATTCTATTTTATGTCAAAGGCGGAAGAATCAACAGAGATTCACATACTTGAAAATGGTATAAAGGTTGATAAGTTGTTTTCAACTCTTTGTACTTCTATGAAAGATTTAGGATGCGGTCAAGTTAATGAAAACTTAATTGGTAGGGTAGTAAAGCTTGCAGGCTGGGTTGAATCAGTAAGAGATCACGGAGGCTTAAAGTTTATAGACCTTGTTGATATAACGGGAGAGGTTCAGATTGTAGTTCGTCCNGAAANCNTAAATGCTGATGCATTAAAGGATTTAGATAACATAGGGAATTTCTATGTTTTAAATATAGAGGGAGAGGTGAGAAGAAGACCAGAAGGTACTGAAAACCCTAATATAAGTACAGGTAAAGTTGAAGTTTTGGCTCGTTCAGTAAAAGTTTTGTCAAAATCTGATGTGCCTCCATTTTGGCCAAATGAAAGAAAGCAAATATCAGAAGAGGTAAGGCTCAAATATAGATACATAGATATGAGAAGACCTCAAATGAGAAAAAATATTATTTTCAGACACCTTGTTGCAAGAAAAATAAGAGAATTTATGTGGAGCAAAAACTTCACTGAAATAGAAACGCCATTTCTGACAAAAAGCACACCAGAAGGAGCAAGAGATTTTCTCGTCCCATCAAGGTTATACAAAGGGAAATTTTATGCATTACCGCAATCACCTCAACTTTTCAAGCAAATTCTTCAAGTTGCAGGTTTTGAAAGATATTTTCAAATAGTCAGATGTTTCAGAGATGAAGATTTGAGGGCAGATAGACAACCTGAATTCACTCAGGTAGATATAGAAATGTCTTTTGTCTCCGAAGATGATATAATTACCCTTGTTGAAGAACTTTTACACTTTGTTTTTAAAGAATGTTTGGATGTCGAGATAAAAATTCCTTTTCCTAAAATGAGCTACCAAGACGCTATTTCGCTTTATGGAACAGACAAACCTGATACAAGAATCCCTTTCCATATAAAAGATTTATCAGGTGCTTTCTCTAATACAAAAATTGAATTTATAAGAAAATTTTTAGATGTTAAAGGGAAAGTTTTGGCTTTCGGAGTGAAAAATATAAGCGCATCAAAGTCGCAACTCGTATCCCTTGAAAGCTTTGCAAAAAGTATGGGAGGCGGAGGTCTTATGTGGTTCGTTTTCAAAGAAAAACAGCTNGTAGCAAGCCCTCTCATAAAATTCATATCAGATGAAGAAAAAGAAGCTCTATCTCAACTCTGTGATGGAAATGGAATATCTTTTGCAGTAGCTGATACTGACGAGAAATCACGGGCAATAATTTCAAAGGTAGCAAAGTTGGTCGCCAAAAATTTCTCACTTGTAAAAGACAGCTTCAACTTTGTTTGGGTGGTTGATTTTCCCCTTTTCTCTTGGGACGAAACAGAAAAAAGGTTTGTGTCAGAACACCATCCTTTCACCTCACCAAAATATGAAGACTTGGGTTTTATTGATACCGACCCACTAAAAGTTAGAGCAAGAGCATATGACATAGTTCTGAATGGAGAGGAGATAGGCGGAGGTTCAATAAGAATCCATGATCCTGAACTTCAATACAAGATTTTCAAAATATTGAATTTATCCCAAGAGGAAATAAATGAGAGATTTGGTTGGTTCCTCGAAGCTTTAAAATATGGAGCTCCACCTCATGGCGGAATAGCTCTGGGACTTGATAGACTTGTTGCTTTGATGTTAGGTGAGGAAAGCATAAGAGAAGTTATCGCTTTCCCAAAGACTCAAAGTGGTGTTTGTCCTCTTACAGGAGCTCCATCAGATGTATATTTAAGTCAACTAAAAGAGCTTGGAATAAAAGTGGAGACAAAGGAGTAAAGTCTGTTTATTTCAGCTTTGCGAATTCTTTCAGAAAATTTTCGATCTTTTCTTCATTTATTTCANAAGTTGTTTTAACTACCTTTCTTCCATTTGAGATAAGGAATATAACTGGGTGTTGAAGAACATCACTTTCAAAGTTTGTCTCTAAAAATCTGAGTGAAGTGAGAAATCTTCTAAAATTTTTACTTTCACTATTCAGTAGTTTGACATTATCTTTGAGTTGGTGTTTTACCTTCAACTCATATAATCTTTCTTTTTTGTCTCGCGGGTCAAATGAAATAAGTAAAAACGTGCAATTTGGGAACTTTTTTGAAAGTTTGCTAAAAAGCTCTATTTGCAATGGGCAACTTGCTCGGCACCTTGAATAAAAGAATGTGGTAATATAAATCTTTGATCCATCAAAAGAAAATTTCTCACCATTTTCATCAAATAGCTCTAAGTTATCCGGTATTTCAGAGATTTGTAAGTTGTAGCCAAGTTCCAGTGGTTTGTTTATTTTCCTCCCTATTATGTTTGCTGATGAAAATATTGCAAATATAAAGATATTTGATAGTAAAAATGCTTTCCGAAAGAACGGACTCTTATAGAATATTGAGAAAAGAACAAGAGAAAGTAGAGCTGGTGTTGAGAGCATAGTTATTGTTCTGAACATTACAATTCCTTTTGAGTATACACCATATCCAAAGCAGTATATCCTTACAGCCTGCCCGATCTCGTTATCAAGGTATTGTAAAAACCAAATTAATATAACAACTAACCATATAAGATTTATAAGAACAAGACTTACTATTTCAGCTAATCTTATCAGTAGTTTTGTCTTACCTTCTTCTATCTTACTTCCCATACTCTTGAAAGCCAGTACCAATTTATCGAGACCATAACAACAAGATAAACAAAGAAAGTTAGAGCTAATACTAATGTTCCTGATATGGGNGCTTTTGAAGTGGAGGGTTCTGCAACTTGTGGGAATGTTGGTTTATCACTGCCTTGGAGTTTCTTTCCGAAAATCAAAGTCAAAACTGTGTGNAGGACGAAAATAATAAGACCTGTAAACGCTATTATTCCCCCTATNCCTACAAACATCTCTAATATTTCTTTGTTTGGAACGTTCAGAAAACCTGTCTCCCATGTCCTTCTTGGAACTCCCAGTCTGCCGAGCGTGTTCATAGATATAGCCATTATAGTAAGTCCTATTCCAAAAAGATATGGTTGAATCACGGCAAAGAATTTTGATAACCACTCCCTTCTGAATATGAGTGGGACAACATAGTAGGTAAGTCCCATAAAGGCTAACGATGTTCCAGCTGCAACTGTGCCGTGGAAGTGTCCCGGGACCGCTAATGTGTTATGCAGCCTCATATTTATTTGTTCAATTCCCATGATAACTCCGGATGCTCCGCCTATGAATCCAAAGATAGCAAGCGAAATAAAGAATGCGGCAAAAGCAGGATTACCCCACGGTGCCTTTATGAGCCAGGTAAATAATCCTTTATTATATCCCTTATTCCTTTGACCTATTTCTATGCTTGCGGGAATAGCGAAGCAGTGAATAAGGCTTGCCAAAACCGCAAGGTATATAACATAGCTTGTGTTGAATATTTTCCATGGAGTTCCGAAAGCGGGGTCTACAAGTAAGTGGTGTGCAGAACCAGCGTTTATAAATAGAACATAAAGTAAAAAAGCTGTTCTGCTTACCTTTTCAGAAGGTGTTATACCGCCTACCGTCAGATATGAAAGGAGGTACCAGATAGATACCATGGCAGTTAAGTTTATCTGTTGTGCAGGATGACCAAATCCCCAAAATATTAACCTATAAACTGATGCATCTATATTTTCTATCATACCTAAGGACCACAGGAATACTGGCACAAATGCGAGCGCACCGTGAATCAGAGTAAATACTGCTATAACTGCTGCTGCCGCTATACCATAAGTAAAGAGGGGAACTGGTCCAGAATGACTTCCCTCTCTTTTTGCATTATATACATTCAGGAAAAATAATATGCAGAATATAAGAGCTCCAACAGCGAAAAGAATATATCCTAAATAAAATAGTGGGTGAGCTTTCAGCGGAACATAAGCGGTGAACATCACAGCAACCTCTCCTACATTTCCTGTAAATATGATATAATTTACGGTCANCCATCCAAGGAGCATCAATAAAAANGCNAGGTAGCCAGATTTTGGNGNAACTTGNCTTGCGTTCAACACAATGGTTGAGGCGAAAATAAGTCCAGCGCATTCAAAAAATACTATCCAGAAAACCAACATATTCATACCGTGAATCGTGAGGAACCTGTAATATAGATCAGCTGGGAGGATATGCACTGCTTCCCACCTTGTAAGAGCTAAAAGTAAAGCTGCTATACCTCCTATGAGCAAAGATACAACCGCCATAACCGCATTTATTTTTATAAGATTTTCTGCATCCCTTTGAACCTTCAAACCTGTCACGGGACAAATCCTTTCTCCTTCCATAAGTTCCTGGGTTATACTTTTTGTNTCTGTCATGCNTTTTCNCCTCCTTTTTTACTTTACAATTATTTTTCCTCTCATTAAGTGGTGTCCTATACCACAGAATTCATTGCAAACGATTGTAAACTCTCCTCTTTCCGTTGGCTTTATAGTTAAAACATATTCGTATCCTGGAACTGCTTGGAAGTTCATATTTACGGGTTGAATTGAAAAACCNTGATTTACATCAATAGAAGAAATTCTGATTCTGTATGTTTGATCTTTTTTGAGCACCAATATCGGAAACCACTGGAACATTCTTCCCACTATATATTGGTCTACNTTTGGNGGAGCTTCAACTATGGGGATGCCGTTCTCTTCTCCGACTTTGTATTTCTCCATAAATGCTATTGCTCTTTCCAGAAATGTTGAAGGTCTTATTTTATAGGCTTCTTGTGGTGGATTTTGTTTCCCAACGATAGCCCATATAACCATTACAGAAAACATAAATGCACAAATAAATACAGCAATGGTTACCGCTAACTTTTCTGAGGTTTCAACTTTCTCCTCCCAATAGTTCTCCTGTGGTTTTTGCAAAGCCATTTTTATCACCTCCTTTATTTTNTCCTGATTCTTACGGTGAGATTTGCTTAAACGCGATCTCAATCAATCCCCATATCGTGTATGTCAGAGCAGGAACTGCTATTCCCAAAAGGAACATCAAGAATATGTCATCATATAGCATCTGAATTAGCCTTATACTGCCTTTACCTTTCTGTTCTATATTTTCTACTCTTTTCATTTTCTTTTCACCTCCCACTTTTATATTAAATCACGATTTTCTTATTTTCACATTTTTTCATATTTTTATGAAAATTATTTTTCTCCTTTTCTTTTTTTTTCATTTTCCGTTTTTGTTTCTTTTTTCTTTTTTTCCGTTTGATTTTTCTTTTTGGTTTTAACTTTTTTATAATTTGAATGAAAACTGGAAATTATATAGAGAAGATGAAGAAAACAAATATAAGGAAAAACAAAAATATTATTGAGAAAAGATTTAAGGATGGAATTATTGTTTCTAACGGAGAAAAAATTTTCCTTTTCAAAGGTATATCACAGATTTTGTGGGATTTCCTCGAATCTATTCATGAAGATGAGATGATAAAAGTCATTTCGCAAACTCTTAACGTGCCAGAGGAAATNGTTAGAAAAGATATAGAAGTTTTTTTCAACAACCTCCGTAAAGAAAATCTTATATCATGAATGTTTTACGAATTAGTTGAGATTGAGAGAATTTACCACTTAACGTCGTTATCCTTTTCCTCTTGCCTTTTCCTTAACTTAAAAAGAGATTTTTTAAATGGAGATTCAAATATGGAATCATCATTTTTATCTGAATCATCCATTAACCTTAATCTCTTCCTTTTTCCATCCTTATCTCTGCTTTTTTCCTCCTCTACAATATTCTTTTTCCTAAAAGGAGGCGCTGGTATATCTCCACCACCTGGGTCTTCTGCGGGCGTTTGAGCTTGAATCTTTATATCTGGTATAGATATACTTGCGACAATTGGTGTTGAGTATATACCTATTTTTATAAGTTTTCTTTTTAGTAGATTTACTGATTTATCTTTTTCCTTTTTTCTCACTTTTTTATTTTTAGTAATTTTAGTAATTTTTTGTTCTACTATTCTAAAAACCCACTTAGATTTTCCAATCTCCTTTTATAGTTATTGAAGTTTTCGGATATTTCAGTAATTGAATCTCCTCCGAATTTTTCAAGGAAGGCTCTGGATATTTCTATTGCTACTGCTGCTCTTCCAACTATTGAAGCTGCTGGAACTGCACAAATATCTGACCTGTCAACCAATGCAGGTTCTTGCTTTATTTCTTTTAAATTGACCGACATCAACGGTGAATACAGAGTGGAAATCGGTTTCATAGCNGCTCTTACTATAATATCGTTCCCATTTGACATTCCACCCTCTATGCCACCTGCCCTGTTTGTTCTCCTTTTTATCTTACCGTTCTCAATGATTATTTCATCATGGACCTCTGAACCAAATCTTCTTGCTGATTCAAATCCTATTCCTATTTCAACTCCCTTTATTGCTTGAATGCTCATTACTGCCTGTGCTATACGTCCGTCCAATTTTCTATCCCACTGTGTGTGTGAGCCAAGTCCCGGTGGAACTCCTCTTACTCTTACTTCAAAGACACCNCCGAGGGTATCTTTCTTCCTACGTGCTAACTCTATTTTATCTATCATAAGCTTTTCAGCTTCTGGATCTGGGGTATAAAGCTGCGAATTTTCTATTTTTGCCTGCATCTCATCAAAATCAAAATCTTCGGGGAATTTTGCTCGAACACCACCTATTTCTACAACAAAGGAAATAAATTTTATTCCAAACTTTCTGAGCAAGAGCTCACACAGGGCGCCGGCAGCAACTCTTCCCGCTGTTTCTCTTGCTGATGCTCTCTCGGAAATATATCTTGTGTCTTTTATACCGTACTTGAGAGCACCTGCAAGGTCGCTGTGTCCCGGACGCGGAACATAGCTTTCTTTTATTTCCCTTTCATCTTTGTTCCAAATTGCCATAAGAATCGGGCTTCCCATGGTTATTCCTTTTCTCACACCTGATAGTATCTGAACCTCATCTTTCTCTATTTTTTGCCTCCCACCTCGTCCATATCCGCCTTGTCTGAGTTTGAGTAAATGATTTATATATTCTAAATCAACTTGGAGCCCAGCAGGGAAGCCATCTAATAGAACGAAAATTCCTTTTCCATGAGATTCGCCCGCAGTGAAAAACCTTAACACAAAAGAAAAGGTAAAAACTGCTAATTTCTTGAAAAAATAAACAAAATTTTATCCAAGTGAATTTTTGAATTTATGAAAGTAATCTTAAATTCTGATGAAATACCTAAAAGGTGGTTTAACATAATACCTCTTTTGCCAAGACCGTTAGATCCTCCACTCGATCCACAAACTCATCAGCCAGTTTCACCTGAAAAACTCTCTGCGATATTCCCGGCGCCATTACTTGAACAGGAGATATCAGATAAGGAATGGATAGACATACCCGAAGAGGTTTTGAAGATATATTCAATTTGGCGTCCAACCCCGCTACGGAGAGCAGAAAGGCTTGAAAAATATCTTGATACTCCCGCGATGATCTTTTTTAAAGATGAAAGTGTGTCACCAACCGGAAGNCATAAGCCGAATACAGCGGTGGCTCAAGCTTACTACAATAAAATATCTGGAACTCGTGTTCTTACAACGGAAACGGGAGCAGGGCAGTGGGGTAGCGCATTAGCCTTTGCAACATCTTTNTTNGGTTTAAAATGTAGNGTGTATATGGTCAGAGTAAGTTATAATCAGAAACCAGCAAGAAGGATCCTTATGCAAACCTGGGGAGCAGAGGTTAATCCATCACCATCAGATAGAACTAATTCAGGTAGAAAGTTTTTCTCGCAAAATCCAGAACATCCGGGAAGTCTTGGAATTGCAATATCAGAAGCAATAGAAGATGCTTTATCATCACCTGATATAAAATATTCTCTTGGAAGTGTTCTAAATCATGTTCTTTTGCACCAAACGATAATAGGACTTGAAGCTAAGGAGCAGTTTGAAAAAATAGGGATTTATCCTGATATAATAGTCGGAGCGGTAGGTGGGGGTAGCAACTTNGCAGGCTTATCTTTCCCTTTTATAAAAGATAAACTTGAAGGTAAAAGAAAAGAATTAGAGGTTTGGGCTGTTGAACCTACTGCTTGNCCAACTCTCACAAAAGGAGAATATAGATATGATTTTGGTGATACAGCTGGGCTTACTCCCCTTTTGAAGATGTACACTTTGGGACACGATTTCGTTCCTCCACCAATACATGCTGGTGGTTTAAGATATCACGGAGACGCTCCTTTGGTCTGTCTATTGTACAATGAGGGTATAATAAAAGCTTGTGCCTATAAGCAGACAGAAGTTTTTGAAGCTGCTGTACTTTTTGCCAGAGTAGAAGGATTACTTCCAGCTCCGGAGGCGGCACATGCAATAAAAAAAGTTATAGATTTAGCGTTAGAATGTAAAAAAAGCAATCAGAAGAAAGTTATACTTTTTAATTTCTGTGGTCATGGATACTTTGACCTCACAGCTTACGACGATTTCCTTTCTGGAAGGATGAAAGATGTAGAATAATGGAACGTAGAGTAAAAGCACAAAAAGAAAGAAAAAAAGAAAAAAAAGAGAAAATCTCTCAGGAAATGTGAGCAGATAACCTAAAAATAAATAGAATACAAAGTACAAAANAAGAAAAAAGCAAGCAAATAAGAAAGTAAATTGTAAGATAAAACCTAAAAATCGAGAATCGGAATATAAAATTCCAAAATTATATNCAAAATATGAAAAATAAAATGGGAAGGGGGAGCAAGATAACCTATGGATTTGGCGGAGAAGGAAAAAAAGATAGTTGAAATTATAAGGGCACTAAAAAAAGTAAATTTTCCAGGGTATTCACGAGATATAATATCATTTGGATTCCTCAAAAAAGTTGATGTAGATGATAAAAATAATGTTTTTATTGATATTGAAGTTGCATCACAAAAAGAAGGAATTGCCGAAGAAATAGAAAAAAAGACAAGAGAAGTTTTATCTGATATCTCCTGGATAAATAGCCTTGATCTGCACGTAAGAAAAAAAGAAATATTTACTAAACAAAAAGTTCCTATAAAAGGGAAAACAATAGCGATATATTCAACGAAGGGCGGAGTAGGGAAGTCTACGGTTGCTACAAATTTGTCTTACTCTTTTTCTATCNTGGGTTTCAGAGCCTCCTTACTTGATCTTGATGTCCATGGTCCATCTATACCAAAAATAACCGGAACAGAAGATTATGAACCTACCTCCCCTGATGGAGAACATATAATCCCTGCCGAAAAGGACGGAGTAAGAATCATGTCATTAGGTTATATGGCAAAATCAGGCACACCTGTTGTATGGAGAGGACCGATGGTCATAAAGGCTTTCAGAACCTTACTCTTTTCCACCTTTTGGACAGATACAGAAATATTAGTTTTAGACATGCCACCTGGATCGGGAGATGTCCAGCTTTCTCTGGCTCAAGAAGCTCAAATAGATGGTATGATTATGATTACAACNCCGCAAGAACTTGCTCTTGAGGATGTAAGAAGAGGAGTATCTATGTTCCAACAACTTAAAGTTCCGATATTAGGTATAATAGAGAATATGTCTTATTTTCAGTGTGATTGTGGAAGAAAACATTTTATTTTCGGAAAAGAAGGTGGAAAAAAAATTGCCCAAGAATACGGTTTAGATTTCTTGGGAGAGATACCGATTGATCCTAAACTTATGGAGCTTTCCGACAAAGGTGAAATATTTGTTCTGAAAGCAAATGATAATTCCNAAACAAAATCAGCTTTTCTCTCAATAGCAAAGAAGATCTTAGATAAACTTCAACTATCTCAATAATTAAAAAAATAATNTCAAATTAAAAAATAAATTAAAAAATAATGGTAAAAAATAATGGNACAAAAATAATTTGTAGGCAATGAGAAATAAATACAAAAGTTCATTTTTTCTCTTGTTTTTTTCTATCATGGTAGCTTGCTCATCTGATAAAAAGTTACAAATATCTCATAAAGAAAAAGTTGAAAGTGATGCCNTATATTATGGAAAAAAATTCGGGGGTCAAATCTATGAGCTTCCTAACTCCCTTCTGGTAAAAGGCATACTCAGAGAATTCTTGAAAAACATAAGTGATATTTCATTTTATAAGAACCTAACTTATTCNGATTTTCTATTTGACGCAAATTCTTTTCTTTTAGACCAAAATATCCCTTTATCTCCGAACTTTTGTAATTCGAAAGATAACTGTCCAAGAATTTCTTGCCAATGGAAAACTAATAATGAGTTTTTAATGAAAGTTTCGGGTGAATGCTTCAATGACGTATTTGTTTTTTTAGGCGACGTAGATTATACTTTCCTCACTAAAACGGATAGTTCAAATCTTTTCTCTTTTTTCTACAAAGTGAATTTGAATTCATGGCAGTTCAAAAGTATTGAAACGAAGGAATACATATTGTATGATGGAAACATAACTTTTTATGCATCATCGTTTCAAAATGAGAAAATTATACAAAGAGATATAGCAATTTTTGGAACCTCTGAAATAGTATTCAACGGTCTAAAAAATGAATTAGGAATACAATTTGAGAGTGTTTTTGATTATTACAACTCAACCACGGGTTTTATTTCTTTTTACTATGCTCAAGTCCAGAATCCTTTCTGCATAGCATTTGTTTTCGATATGAAACCAAAATTTACCTGTTCATACAAGTTTTTTGTAAAAAAATACTCCTTGAAATTTTCCGATGAACAAATACATGTTTTACAATCAAGCTTTGAAACGTATAATGTAGGAGGTGATTTNGCTTGGATTTTAACAGAGGCTAACATAAGAATATATGGTGAGAAACTATTTCAAGATTCTCTATCAATGGCTACATGTAAGCTCTTAGATGGGCAGATAAAATTTACTTCTGGAAGTGAAGAATTAAACCTAAACTTCGACAAGAAAAGCTTTGAAAATCAACCATGTAATTTTCTCTGTCCATCTCAGTGGTATTGGAAAGATTCAAAAAGTCTCAAAGATTTTCTGGGGTATGGTTGCCTTCCTGGGAGCGAATAGATTTTTTCGATTAAGATTTCTTTTCTTTTAAAGTTTCTTTGCTTTTTCAAATGCTTCTTCAATTTTCCCGACCATGTAAAAAGCCTGTTCGGGTAATTCATCACATTCTCCTTCAACGATCATTTTGAAACCTTTTATTGTATCTTCTATTTTGACATATTTCCCCGGGTTACCTGTGAATTGTTCAGCAACATGGAAAGGCTGGCTTAAAAATTTCTGTATCTTTCTCGCTCTGAAAACTGTCAATTTATCCTCCTCTGAAAGCTCTTCCATGCCGAGTATAGCTATTATATCCTGTAAATCCTTATATCTTTGAAGTATCCTTTGAACTTCTCTTGCAACCTTATAATGTTCTTGCCCAACAACCTCGGGTGTTAAAGCTTTTGAGGTTGAATCAAGAGGATCAACAGCAGGATATATCCCAAGTTCCGCTATCTGTCTTGAAAGAACTGTTGTTGCATCAAGATGAGCGAAAGTAGAAGCCGGTGCAGGATCAGTTATATCGTCCGCTGGAACAAAAATAGCCTGGACAGATGTAATTGAGCCTCTTTTTGTTGATGTTATCCTTTCTTGCAATTCTCCAAGATCTTGCATGAGGGTAGGTTGGTATCCAACAGCAGATGGTAATCTCCCCAACAGAGCAGAAACTTCGTTATTTGCTTGAACGTATCTGAATATGTTATCAATGAAAAGTAGAACATCTTGTCCCTCTACATCCCTAAAATATTCTGCCATAGTAAGAGCAGTTAGCCCAACCCTTGCTCGAGCTCCCGGGGGTTCATTCATCTGCCCAAAAACNAAAACAGCATTATTTATAACACCTGATTCTGACATCTCCAAAATNAACTCGTTTCCTTCTCTTGACCTTTCCCCAACTCCACCAAAAACAGAAATACCTTTGTGGAATTTTGCTATGTTGTGGATTAGTTCCATTATGAATACTGTTTTCCCAACCCCCGCTCCACCAAAGAATCCTATTTTCCCTCCTTTTGGATACGGAGTTAGGAGATCAACTACCTTTATCCCAGTTTCAAGTATCTGAATTTGTGTTGATTGTTCAACCATTTCCGGCGGGGGTCTATGTATTGGCCAAAATTCATCTGCTTTTACTTCTCCTTTACCGTCTATTGGTCTTCCAAGAACATCAAAGACCCTTCCAAGTGTTCCTTTACCTACCGGAACTTTTATAGGAGCTCCTGTATCATAAACTTTCTGTTTTCTTTTTAAACCATCTGTTGAATCAAGGGCAATCGTTCTTACAGTTCTATCACCGAGATGCTGCATCACCTCAAGAACCAAGTTGTTCTCCTCATTTGATATAGCAGGATTCGTTGTTACGAGAGCATTATATATTTGTGGTAAATCACCATCTGGAAATTCAACATCTACGACAGGACCTATTACCTGCTTTATATATCCTTCATTTACAAAATTATTAGTTTTCATATCTTAACCTCCCTATTTTCTTCTTGTATATACTTTGGATTTTTCAAATTTTTAATGTTGGCTTTTCTTAATTTACTTTTTACGAGAAGTTTTTTATTTTTTTCTATCTTTCTTTTTTTGGTGCTTTTGCTTNATNCGGAAAATAATTTTATNGCCTTTTTGAGAATTTCGATAAAGAAAGCGATTTCTTCCTCCGTGTTGTAAATGTGAAATGAGATTCTGACGCTGTTTTGCATTTTTAGCCTCGCCATCAGTGGTTGAGCACAGTGATGCCCAGACCTTACCGCTATACCATATTTATCTAAAAATTCTGCTATATCGTGTGGATGTACTCCCTCAACATTGAAAGAAATAACGCNCACAAATTTTTCATTCTTTGAAGGATCTATATAAAGTTTTACACTTTTTATTTTTTCAAGTTCGGAATATGCAAGTTTGAGCAGGTGGTGCTCATAAGAGGGTAGAGNATCTATGTACTGAGAAAGATATTCTACCGCCTTACCTAATCCTATCCCCCCTGAAATATTCGGTGTTCCAGCTTCAAATTTGAACGGAAGCTCATTCCAGTCTGCGCCTTCAAGGGTTACTTTTGATATCATATCCCCACCATACATAAACGGTTCAATTTTTTCGAGTAGCTCTTCTTTTCCCCAAAGGAAACCTGTGCCTGATGGTCCGAGCATTTTGTGTCCCGAAGCAAAAATAAAATCGCATCCTATTTGTTTTACATCTATTTTTCTGTGCGGTAAAAGTTGAGCGCAATCTATTATCACTATTACATCAGCATTTTTCTTTTTTATCTCATTCGTTATTCTTCTTATATCAGGGGTATATCCTATAACATTTGATGCTCCTGTGAAGGAAACAATTTTAGTTCTTTCATCTACGAGCTCTATAAGTTCATCTTCTTTCAGTGTCCCGTCATCATTTATATCTACATAAACAATTTGTGCGCCTTTATACTTTGCTACAAATTGCCAGGGGACAANATTTGAATGATGTTCCATTATCGTAGTTATTATTTTGTCCTTCTGATTGATGATGTGTAGGCCGAGAGAATACGCCAAAAGATTTACAGCTTCCGTTGCGTTTTTTGTAAAAATTATCTCTCTCCATGAGTTTGCTCCTATAAATTCTGCCACCTTTTTGTGAGCGAGAATATACTTTTCAGTAGCCTCGTAAGAGAGCGTATGAACGGCTCTATGAACATTTGCAGGAAATAACTCGTTATACTCGTTTACGGCTTCTATTACTTGTTTAGGTTTTAAAGATGTTGCGGCACTATCAAAGTAAATCAAAGAATAACCATTCACTTTTCGTTTTAACGCAGGAAAATCTTCNCTTATTTTTTCTATTTTTTCTTTATCAAGCATATTACTTTACATCAATAAGCTTTAAATTACATCCATTAACTATTACTGATTTTCGCTTTGAAAAGAATTTTTATCAGAAAATAAAGGGGCTAACGAACATCAAAATAGCGAACATTAATTTGTTGATATTCTTCGATTGCTGATATTATTATTATTATTATTATTATTCAATTATTACAAAAATTTCTCCGTTATTTATTTCAGTTTCAAACTTTTTTATTGGAGCAGGTGCGGGCATAGATAAATTTTTTCCTGTTTCAAGTTCAAATTCGGCTCCGTGCCACATGCATATAAGTTTTCCACCTTCAAGGTCATAGTTTTCTGATATCGGCATCTCCTGATGAGAACATCTATCTTCAAAGACATATATCTTACCATCTTTTTTTACAATCAAGAACGAGATTCCTTCANCTTCAATACCAATGGCTTGATTTTCTTGAACATCCTCAACATGAGCAACTTTTATTTTCTTTATTTTTCTTTCTACATCGGACATTTCGTGGAAATTTAGTTAGCGTGGAAACTCTTTGCACTTTATTCTGAATTTTTTCTCATATCTGATTTTTTTTAGGTGTTTTATAGTTATTTATTGTATTCCGTCTTTTTACTTGACATAATGTCCCTTATCGGAACTTGTTTATTTACCTCTTTTTTATACCTCATTCCCAAAAGACTTCATATTCTTTGCATTTCGTTAGAATTTTCTTTTTAGAATTTTCTTTATTCATTATATTTTACGCTCCTAGCCCCCCGAGTGTTGCAAGCTTCTCAACGTTTAAGGTTTTCAGAGAACTTTGAAAAGAATCTACGATTGCTGCAACTTTTTTCACTAAATCGGAGGCTTTTACAACCTCTCTTTCTATTTCTCTTATAACTTGTGATTGTTCTTCTGCTGCGTTTGCAACTACTTCTGATGAACTTCCCACACCTTTTACATTACGGACTATTTCCGAAAAATATTCTAAAACATCATTCAAATCGTTCTGNAAATCTTGAAGAAAATTCTTTATGTNTTGTGTTTTGCTTTGAAGGTTTTCTATATCTTTTTTCAAGGTTGTTATAGCNTTTGAAGACTCACCTGTAAGTTGTCTCGTTCTTTCTGCGAGCTTCCTTATTTCTTGGGCAACTACCGCGAATCCTTTTCCTGCGTCTCCGGCTCTTGCAGCTTCTATTGCTGCATTCAAGGCTAAAAGATTTGTCTGGTCTGATATATCTTCTATCTGCTCTAAGACGGATTGAACAAAGCTTAAAGATTTGCTCAACTCCAAAATTGAAACTGCCATACCTTCTATTACCTGCACCTGCGAAAAGATTTTTTGGATTTTCTTGCTAATTTCCAAGTTGTGTAATTCCGCTTTTTCCGATATTCCTTGAATAGATGCTCTGATTTCGCTTATTCTTTTTGAAACTTCCTGGAGAGTTTGAGAAAACTCACTTATACTGTTTGAAATATTAGTGTATGAAGCTAACTGCCGATTTGTANNTCTTTTTAAAATCGAAATAGATTCTTCAAGAAGAAGGCTGACTACTCTGTATGCAAAAGCAAAAGCTGAAGTTTCTTTGANCTGTTTCATAAGACTTGATGCCTTACTTTTTAAATCGTATAAGTCTAACTTGTNTTTTTTCTTCCNTTTCAGTATACCGAACATAATTTAATACCTCCTTGCTTTTTTCTTGAACTCCGATTACCTCCCGTAGATTTCGTCTATTAGATCTACTCCGCATTTTAGATTTTCAAGCCAGTTCAAAAATTCTTCAACAACTCTTCCCCTCATGATTGCACCGTGTTGTGGAGCTATTATATCAACTTTAAGTCTGCGGACTTGTGATACCCACTTTCTTGTTGCTATCTGAGATTTCATATATCTCCTGTGAAAACCCTCCATATACCTTATGTGAGATTTAAAATCCTTTACTTCAAAGTAAAGATTATCATCNGGCATAACAGAAGCTCCTATATCTCCCGAAAACAGAATTTTGCTCTGCGGATCGTAAACAGAAAAGTTACCAACAGAATGTAAAAAGTGAGCNGGAATAAGTTCAAGATAACCCGTGGGAATGTTTATCCTTGTACCCCTATCTTCTACTGGAACTATTCTGCGTATATCTTCTGGATCAATTCCAAAGTGAGGAGAAAACCTTAACCACAATCTTGAGATATAAGCTTTTGCATTTTTATATGTAGATAAAGCAAGCCCAATTCCAGATGTAACATCTGGGTCCTGATGTGAATAAATTATAACTTCTACCTTTTCTGGCGAAAGNAAAGATGCAACGATGGAGTTGACATNTGGGAAATTTATAATTCCTCCGGGGTCAAGTAAGATTCCCTTATCTCTGCTTACGATGAGATATTGATTTGTTTGAACTTCTCCAACTTTCTTATATGACCAACCAAGCCATATAAATTTGTGATTTCCATCATCATAAAGAACCTTCCCCAATTCCATTTCATCAAGAGTTAGATCTTTCACCACAATTAATAAGTTAAGTTCTTCTAAAAAAAAAATTATATATTACAACAAAAAAAATTTCCGGGAAAAATTTTATGGAATTTGAAGATTCACCTGTAATTGGTAAGTCTCACGCTCTTTATACTCTTATCTATCCTTTGCTCATGGGCTTCTCTTTCTCCTTCTTTTACCTCCAAATCTCATGTGCCTATGCTGATAGTTGAGACAAAGTGGAATATTTTNAGGAATCGCCTAAAATTTTTATAATAAGAAGAAGATAATCTCTCAAATGGCGTATAATTAAGAATCTGTGTTTTACTCTTTCTTTTGCGTGAAATCCCATTTCTTCTCTTAAATTTTTATTAGCTAAAAGTTGTTTAATTCTCATTGCTGCTCCTTCAACACTCTCTACAAGGTATCCCGTAATTCCGTGAACAATTTGTCTTTTAATCCCTCCTACATTTGATCCAACAACAGGTTTTGATTTCCACATAGCCTCTGACACCACTAATCCGAACCCTTCCTTTAAAGATTTTTGAACTACTACGGTTGCTCCTCTTTGGAGAGCATTTATTTCTTTGTGGCTATCGGGGGGAAGATTAAGAATAAATACATCTTTTTCATCAGCAGTAAGATTTAAAATTTCCTTATAAACTTCTTCTCCCTCAGGGTCGTCTGCGGCAAAAGTTCCTGCTAAAATGAGTTGACAGTCATATTTTCTCTTTACAAGTTTAAAAGCTTCAAAAACTCCAAAAGGATCTTTTAATCTATCGAAACGTGAAACCTGAAGAATAATAGGTTTTTCAGGATCTATTCCAAACTTGGTTAAAGTATTTAAAATTTCCTCCTCAGGAAGGTCTATATTTTTGGGATGAAAAGGATCTATGGAAGGAGGAATTATGTAAGTNGGGATTTCGATTTTTTCATAAACAAATTCGGGCATATGGAAAATGCATGCATCATAAGAATTTAAAAAGTTTTCAATAAAATTCCACGCTTGNGGATGAGGGGTTGAGGTATCTATATGACATCTCCAAATCCATTTTTGATTTTTCTGTTTATTTATAATAAGCCCCATGGGTTGAGGATCATGAATGAAAATTATGTCATAATCTTCTGTATTTATTCCTTTTAAATTTTCGTAAGTGATTTTTAAGTAATAAACAAATTCATCACTTGAAATATGCTTTTCAGATGGTAAATGAAGTAAATTATGTAATTTTTTAGTAAAACTGAAAAATTTTTCGTCCCCTTTAAAAACTTTCCATTCTGCTTTTATTCCAAGCTCATTCATAAATGGAACAAGTCTTTGTAAAATTTCAGCAACTCCCCCTCCCTTATATGTAGAATTAACGTGAAGTACCTTTAAACCGGCTAATTTTTTGCTTAAAATAAAGAGTTCATTAATTGTTTCTTCGCCAACAAAAGGTATGTACTGGTCTAGCATCAGTCCCCTTCTAAAATTTTTACTATTTTTTCTTTAATTTCANACAGGGTCATAGTATAAGGGTCTAATTTATTTATTTTTTCCGCTTTTTTAACTTCCCCTATATTATATAACCAGGCAGAATAATCATTAACAATCGTTTTATTTTCTATTCTTGAGGTTATAAGATGATAGAAAATGGAATTTATACTTGATTTTCTGATTCCATCTATGAATTCATCCAAATTTTGGGCTATATTTCCACACTCTATAATTTCTCTCTCTGCTGTAATAAAATAAAAAGGATATTTTTCTTTTCTGTACCAATTATTATTACTTTTTTCAAGAGTATTTATCAAAGCGTTTCTTAATTCCTCAAGATCAAAATAATCTAAAGGATCAATGGCAGATATTTTCTCTGCTAACGAAGGATAGCCATTTTTATAAAACCAATAAGACAAACTATTTGTATAATAAGTTGGTAAATTATGATAATTAAAAATATTTATAAACATGTGATAAAAAATGGAAAATCTATCAACTACTTTTAGAGCATCTATAAATTCATTAAGAGAATAAACTCTAAT
>AWOA01000040.1:11612-12686 GCA_000494225.1 Candidatus Calescibacterium nevadense OTU 1 | reverse complement strand
GGATGAGGGGTTGAGGTATCTATATGACATCTCCAAATCCATTTTTGATTTTTCTGTTTATTTATAATAAGCCCCATGGGTTGAGGATCATGAATGAAAATTATGTCATAATCTTCTGTATTTATTCCTTTTAAATTTTCGTAAGTGATTTTTAAGTAATAAACAAATTCATCACTTGAAATATGCTTTTCAGATGGTAAATGAAGTAAATTATGTAATTTTTTAGTAAAACTGAAAAATTTTTCGTCCCCTTTAAAAACTTTCCATTCTGCTTTTATTCCAAGCTCATTCATAAATGGAACAAGTCTTTGTAAAATTTCAGCAACTCCCCCTCCCTTATATGTAGAATTAACGTGAAGTACCTTTAAACCGGCTAATTTTTTGCTTAAAATAAAGAGTTCATTAATTGTTTCTTCGCCAACAAAAGGTATGTACTGGTCTAGCATCAGTCCCCTTCTAAAATTTTTACTATTTTTTCTTTAATTTCANACAGGGTCATAGTATAAGGGTCTAATTTATTTATTTTTTCCGCTTTTTTAACTTCCCCTANATTATATAACCAGGCAGAATAATCATTAACAATCGTTTTATTTTCTATTCTTGAGGTTATAAGATGATAGAAAATGGAATTTATACTTGATTTTCTGATTCCATCTATGAATTCATCCAAATTTTGGGCTATATTTCCACACTCTATAATTTCTCTCTCTGCTGTAATAAAATAAAAAGGATATTTTTCTTTTCTGTACCAATTATTATTACTTTTTTCAAGAGTATTTATCAAAGCGTTTCTTAATTCCTCAAGATCAAAATAATCTAAAGGATCAATGGCAGATATTTTCTCTGCTAACGAAGGATAGCCATTTTTATAAAACCAATAAGACAAACTATTTGTATAATAAGTTGGTAAATTATGATAATTAAAAATATTTATAAACATGTGATAAAAAATGGAAAATCTATCAACTACTTTTAGAGCATCTATAAATTCATTAAGAGAATAAACTCTAATNCCTGTATATCTTGGGATCCATAATTCTGATTTAAAAACAAAAGAGATATTCATTATTTTTT
>AWOA01000040.1:0-11606 GCA_000494225.1 Candidatus Calescibacterium nevadense OTU 1 | reverse complement strand
TTNNTTNNTTTATAAATAAAAACTTTTTTATAGTAATTGTATTTTCTGGAAGATTTTTAAATAAATCTTCTTTAATCCATTGACCCATCTTTCTAAACCTTCTTTTTTCCAACAAAAATGATTACTTAATCTATATAGAGTGTTTTGAAGCAACAGTAGAGCATTNTTGTTGTTGTNGTCTTGGTTCATTCATTTCAATATTCTCCTTATACGTTCAAGCATTTTGTAGTTAAGTAGCCAGTCAATTTTTTCCATACTCCTTNGTAAAGGTTCTTTCATTTTATGCCAAGCANGTCCATAGGTCACCCAAAGAAACTTTATATTATATTATGTTCTTTTGCTACCCTATTCATCTCAATATAACTTTCCGCTATAGAAATAGGTTTGCTCCCGGGCACATTATAAAAATTGCACTCAACCAACTACCATGATTACTGTACCTTTTTCATAGATTACTATATCGTGAGTCTTTCCTTTACTTTTACCTTTTGTAACTACGGAATAAAGCGAAAATCTTGTATCATTATTTACACAAGAATACTTACCACCAATTAGTTTCTCTATTTTTTGTTGGCACATTTTTTCAAAAATATCGCCACTTCTATTCTTTCGGGCATTTGTATCCATTCCTACTTCTACACCGAGTAAATAATCATGAATATCTTTAACCTCTTGAAATAGATTCATAATGCCAGTTTTAATACAAAAGTCGATTGTCTGCCTAATAATGCTTTCATTAACCCCGGACCGTTTAAACTCAAAACTTATGAATTTTTCTAAATCCAAATCAAATACATCGATCTTCCCATTTTGAACCCTCTCGGCTATAAGAAGGGGGATGACCTATATTATTTGTGGATATCTGGTCAGCAATGAATACATATGCTCAACTCGTTTTTTAGCATCTATTTTTGTGAGAGAATTTAGCAAGGAAAGTTCGTCGAGATATTTATTAACCTTACCATTTTTCACTACATCACNCTGAATTTATACTTTTTATATTCTCTCTCATTTTCGGGTTTTTTAAAGACAAAAATGTGTTCATGCGCGATTAAATAAAATTCATACTCTTTCGCTCNCCATCTTTCCCTTGTAGTTTTCATATTCCACTGCAGTTTTATAATATCTTCTTTCAGTATAAAACCAACTTCTAAAAACGTTTGCATAACTCTAAATGCAAGCGGGACATAATGCTTGTGTTTTCTTGTGTCTCCTATCAAGATTGCGCATATTTTACCAGGTTTCAATACTCTGAAAGCTTCTTCTGCAACTCTTCGCATTTCCCTAAGATAATCCTCCAAAGGTAATTGAGATAGGTCATCGCTTAGTTTTTTATTTTTTGTGTAGGATATTATGTTTGCATATGGCGGATGCGTAGCTATCAGGTCTATGCTTTCATCATCAATTTTGTCTAAATTTCTTGCATCTCCCCAATATTATTATAGGTTCCCTATACTTTGGAAAAAGAGAATTATATGAGAAATTCAAGNGATCTCTTGNAACCNTAACAGCTTCAAAATTTATGTCCACTCCAATGGCATTTCTTTCAAGCAACTTTGCCTCAATAAGGGTAGTTCCGCTCCCCATCATTTGATCGAGAACCCAATCCCCTTTCTGAGTATATTTCAAAATGAGATTCCTTGGGATATAAGGAGACCAGTTCCCTCTATAATTTCCCTTATGGGTTGCCCAGGAACCTCGTTCAGGAAAACTCCAAACAGTTGTTCTTTCGGGAGTATAATCCATTGGAGGACCATATGTCTTTATACTCCAATGCTTTTGCAGTTTTATCTCTACATCTTCAATCATTACCGAACTTTTATCTTTGATAAACTCAAGGTAATTCTCGTGAGTAATTTCCTCCATCTTTCTATATGTTTTTTCTATTTCCAATTTTGAGTGGTCTATCATAACTGCTGTGGCGAGAAATTTTAATCCTCTTTTCTTCACGTCTTCTAAAAATTTAAATTAAATTTAAAAAATAAGTCCTCAAATTCCTGTTTTTCTAACCTCATTAACGATAAATATAAACTTAAAAACAATTTCCATTCTACCTTACAAGCCAATGAGAATATTTCAATTTCAATTTCAATTTCAATACCGCATTATCCAAATGCTTGAGCTGTTCTAAAAATCCTTATGTCTTCTTTCAACACTCCAAAGCTTGCCCTAAACTTCTGTACAAAATATCTGTTCTATCATATATCTATTCTTACCATACCTATTTCNGTTCTCCTTATCAGGTGTTTCCTAAGAGTGTGTTTGATTGNTGCTCATTCTCATAGCTTTATGGCGAACTTTTTCTTGGATAATAGACGCTAGGAATCAGATCAAATCTTCGGATTTCTTCCTTCTCAAATTGTTCTAACTTTGTAAATATCTCCTTTTGTAGATTATTCTAATCTGAATATCCTCTTTTATGGATTGTTGCAATTTCTGGATATCTTCTCTTGTGGATTATCATAATCTTATAATATCCTTTTTTGTGGAGACTTCTTTCCTTTGGTGATTCCTCATTTTATTCCACCTAAACATAAATACACCATATCGTCTAAGTTCTATCTATTATTATACCTAAATTCAAATTCTTTCAAGTAATACACAAAATTTTTTCTGCTTACTCCATGAAACTTAAGAAGTCTCTCTTTGGCATAACTCCAAAATCCTTCTATTCCATTTATATATACCTTCCCATTCGCAAACCTTATACTCTTGTCTATCTCTTGTATCTAAAACCATACATCACAAGTCCGTCATAGCTTTTAAATTTGTCTATGTAAATTGAACTTCTCCTCTTTACCTTCTTTATCGTCTATAAAATATTTTAAATAGGAGGAAAGTATGGAATTTGATCACGATTTAGCATTTAGAAATAGAATAAAACTAATAAATGATAAAACTATCGATAGAACTAAGAAGTACATTATTTATTGGATGGCCCATAGCCATAGAGCTAATTTCAATCATGGTCTTGAATTTGCTATAGAGTTATCAAATAAAATTAAAAAACCTCTTTTAGTTTACTTTCCAATAACAGATAGATACAAGTTTTCTAACATAAGATATTACAAATTTATGTTAGATGGTGTGTTAGAAGCAAAAAGATTTATAGAAGATAGAGGTATAAGGTTCGTTATAGAAAAAGTAGAAGATGTACAGCAAAGAGTTATAGAGCTATCAAAAGACTCTGCTGCTTTGATTACAGATAAACCTTATCTAAAATATTTTAGAAAGCTTCAAAAAAATGTAGCAGATAGCTTAGAATTACCAGTCTTTCAAGTAGAGTCTGACGTGTGCGTTCCTGTAGAAATTGTATCCTACAAGCAAGAATTGTATGCATTTAACTTTAGAAGTAAAATCTATAGCTTTTTAAGCTCGTATTTGATCCCACTAAATGCAAGAGAACCNAAAATAAAATCTATTAATTTTGATTTTAAAGTAAACGAATTAACTTTGAAAGACTCTTTAGAGATTATAGATAAACTTAATATAGATAAAAGCGTGAGTTTGTCANCCTTTGTAGGTGGTTACACTCAAGCAAAAAGATTTTTGAAAGAGTTCATAGAAAATAAGCTTTTTAAATACAAAGAATATAGATCTCATCCAGAACTTGACTATCAATCAAATCTTAGCCCCTACCTACACTTTGGTCAGATTTCTCCGGTAGAAATTGTTTTAGAAATACTTTCAAACTACAAACATGTTGATGACAATATAAACAGNTTTTTCAACGAATTGGTAGTTTGGAGAGAGCTTGCAAGAAACTTCTGCTACTACAATCCAAACTACAACCAGTACGAAGGTATTCCAGATTGGGCTAAAAAAACATTNGAAGAACATANAAATGACAAAAGAGAGTATGTGTACACATTGGAAGAATTTGAAAATGCAAAAACTCACGATGAATACTGGAATGCTGCACAATTAGAGCTTTTAAAAACTGGAAAGATGCATAACTACATGAGAATGTATTGGTGTAAAAAAATCATTGAATGGACAGAAGATCCAAAACAAGCTTTTGATATAGCGTGCTANCTTAATGATAAATACGAGCTTGACGGAAGAGATCCAAATAGTTATGCTGGAATATCTTGGTGTTTTGGAACCCATGACAGACCCTGGAAAGAAAGAAAAATCTTTGGGAAAATTAGATATATGAGTGCATCAGGCTTAGAATCTAAGTTTGATATAAAAAAATATGTTGAAAAAGTAAAAAGAATAAAAATTTGAGTGCTTGTAATGGTTTTGTGATGAGGAAGAGAAAGAGTAAATGGTTTAGGTTTTTGACAAATTACTCAACTGAGGATGTCAACTTTTTAGTTTTGAGATGGTATATATGACGATAAAGGAAGCAAGCCACCTATAGACAGACTTATATTTGACATTCCAGGGAAACCTTTTGTAAAATTTCATCAGCCTAATTGAGCAAACTCTCTTTTACCGCTCTTAAAGAAAGTCCTTTGAAGTAGAGGNATACTGCTTCTGCCTTTAGGTTTACGGGGAACTTATGCCACTTAAAAACTCTGTTAAGGATTTCCTCCATTGTTTTTAGTGTTTTGATCGGTCCAGCTAATAACCGCTAAAAGTTGAAATCCTGCCTTTAGCTCTTAAGAATTCTTCTACCTTTTCTTCGGAGGATGCTATTTCTACGAGCTCTACTAAGTTCATAGTTCCCACCTCCCGAATAAATTATAACATAGGTGGAATATTTTGAGCAATCACCTTTCCTTTTAAGTTCTATATACTCAATAAGGAGTTTTAAAGTTAATAAATCAAACGCTAATTTTCAAAAAATTTTAAAGATTTTCTTAGGAGTTGAAACTATACATTTTCAAAAAATTTCATAAAAATTAGATTTTTAGTATAATAGAGAGNAAATGGAAGGTTTGGGATATGAAACTCATGACAAAAAATTGGAAAGAATATTAGGTTCTCTCAAAAAAGATGCAAAGGAAAAAATTAGATACAAAAGTAAAGAATCTTTTTTCAAAGAGGTCTTTTATGAAACTCAGAATGAAATAAACATAGTATATGAAAACTTCAAGTTCAAAGACGTTTCACGAAAGATAATANGTGGATTTTCAATCAGAGAAGTCAAAAGAGGACCGGACTCTTTCTATTCAGAATCAAAAATAATTTTTCCTAGCTATGATATAGAGATTCCGATAAATAGAATAACAAATCTTATAAAAAAGAAGTCNGAAATTTTCAAAGATTGCAAAAGTTTCAAGATCGCCTTTAAAGGCACAAGAAGGTTAAAGTTTGTGGAAAATACTCTCGGGAATTCCGCTTTTGACGATTCAATAAAACTTTACGTTGTTGTTCAAGCTGTATATGAGAAAAATGGCAAAATTGGAACTGCAAGAGAATCTATTTCAGGAGAAAAACTTGAAGANTTTGAAAAATTAGACGAAATTTTTGATGAAATNGTAAAGAGAGCAAAAAGGCAAACCGAAGAAGGTAAAAGAGTATCAGGTAAAATGCCAGTAGTAATATTATCATCAGCAGGCGGAGTTTTCGTGCATGAGTGCATAGGGCACGCCGTTGAAGCAGATCATATAGCAAAAAACCTCTCGGTCTTCAAAGATAAACTTGGAGAAAAAATAGGTTCAGATATTGTAAATATCGTAGATGACCCTACTTTCCCAAACCANAGAGGAACTCACAAAGTAGATGATGAGGGAACTCCTGCANTAAGAAATNTAATAGTAGAAAATGGAATTCTTAAAAATTATATAGTAGATCTAAAATTCTCTTTTATTCTCGGTCTCAAACCCACTTCATCAGGTAAAAGAGAAAGTTATGAGGTCCCTCCAATACCAAGAATGACAAATACAATAATACTTCCGGGGGAAAGCTCACCTGATGATGTGATAAAAGAATGCTGGAAAGGAATTCTAATAAAGAAACTTGATGGAGGCGAAGTAGATACAGCAACAGGAGATTTTGTCTTTGGTATAGAAGAAGGNTATGAAATAGAGATGGGAAAAGTGGGAGAGATGATAAAAAAAGGNGTTATTATGGGGAAAGCNGACGAATCTTTAAAAAGAATAGTAAAGTTAGCAAATGATCTTGGATTTTCTCCGGGAACATGTGGGAAAGATGGGCAGTGGGTTCCTGTGTCAGATGCGCAACCTACAACGCTTTTTGAGGAACTACTTGTGGGAACCCCGGAATAATAAGTTCAAAATTTAAAAATTTTGAAAAATATAAACCAGGGTAAATATAAAAAATAAAACAGAAGATAAAAAAGAAATGTCGGAGCCACAAATAACTGTTNGGATGCCAGTTTATAATGAGGCAAAGTATATATCTGAAACGCTTGACTCTGTTTTATCACAAACATACAGAAATTTTGAAGTCATAATTTCAGATAACAACTCAAAAGATGGAACATACGAGATTTTACAAGAATATCTAATCCTTGAAAAACTCTACGAAGGTTTTAATAGCTCAAAAGATGAAAATATAATTTTAGTTTTTCCAAAATTCCAAGTTATAGGAACCCAAATTTCTTTCGGGTATGAAGATACTGAAAACATTGACGATCCAATACAAAGGTATATATTTGGATTTAACGTAATATNTGATATTATGTACGGACTATGGAAAACCGATTTTCTTAAAAAGCTTAGAATAGTAGAAATTTTTGCTCCTGACAGGTTTTTACTTTTGCAAGCAAGCCTTATTGGAAAATTCAAAAAAATAGATGAAATTTTATTTTTCAGAAGAGACACAGGAGGAGCCTTACCTCTACAAGATGCAGTGGCTTATAAAATCAGAACAGTTGAAGGTAAAGAAAGACTATCAAAGATAATCTCAAAAGAACCAACCAAATATCTTTTTTATCCTCTACTAATTTTGCGTGAAGGTATAATAACTTTAAAAGAGTATGTTGATTTTATAAAAGAAGCAGATAAATTTGGAGTAAGTCTATCTACAAAGCAAAAAATTTTTCTTTCATATCAAACTATAATTTCAATATTTTGGAGGTTTGCCAAATTACAACTCCTTTCGTTTAAAGGGAAAATAAATCTTATTTACCTTGTTCAGGAAAATATGGAAAGAATAGAAAAAGCTAAAAGGAAAATGGAGAAAATGAAAAAGAGATGAAATCATTTCTTCACTGCTCTTTTGATTACCAACATGCTAATGAAAAATAAAATGATGTACATAAAATTCATTGTGAGGCTATACAATAAAGTAGCGTATTTAGGGTTCCATGATAGCTTAGACGGTAGGTAAAAGCAAAAAAATATAAGTATCAGGCGAAAAATATCCCACAGAAACAACCAATGTTGATGTTCAAGAACAATTAGTATAGGTGAAATTGGGAAAATACAAAAATGAAAGACGGCTGCGGGAACAAGAATAAGAGCAACTACTCCTGCTTCACCCCACTCTTTTGAGCCAAAAATAAATTCAAATGTAAAAGGTCCCAAAATACCAATTGCGACTATAATCCAGCTTATCTTCAAAAGTCTTCTGAAAAAATTCATAAACAAAGACATCAATTTTTCGGGGTTTTCTTGTTTTGTATGAGAAGCTTCTGACCAGAAAACCTGAAAAGTAGCTTGTCCTACTATAATAGTAGGGAGATTGATTATGCGATCAGCCAAAAAATATTGTCCCGCAAACTTTGGACTAAAATAAGTAGTTACAAGGAAAGGAACAACTTGGTACGCAAATGTGCTAACAAAACTCTGTCCCACAGAGGAAAATGTCAATCTGAAATATTGTTTAGCATACGAGATTGCATAACTTAACTTTATATCTTTCAATTTTTTTTTGTCTTTCCCCAAAAATGAAAGAATGAAAATAATTAAGCCTGAAAATAGTGAAGATATATTGGCTAATATAAGCCCCTTCACACCAAAGCCCCCGAGCCCCAAGGTAATAGATACTAAAATAAGTACTATACTTTGATAAAACTTTACTTTTGCTATAGTCAAAAAATACTCTTTCCTGATAGCCCACATATTTGCTACTTGGTATAGACTGCCAAAGAAAACATAAAAAGGAGACAACATTCTATACTCTTTGAGCTTATTTATATCTGAGTACCCGAAAATTCTTATGAATAATTCAAAGATAGGTACAGCTAAGAATATTGAACTAAAAGATACTAAAATAAAGCAGAGGAAGAAAATATTGATCGCTTCTGAATCGGTTCGCGCACTTGGAATAAACCAATCGTACCTTAATGTAGATAGAACCGAGATCAATATCACAACAAAAAGGAATGATGCAAAAAAACCAAATTCTTGTGGAGAGTAAATTCTTGTTAAAATAAGATAACTTAGCCCATTAGCTATGAGTTCAAATACTACACCAGAAGCAACTAAAGAAACATTTCGCCCAGTTTTATCTTGCAATACTGAAAGATTTTTTATCTTATCAAAGATATTTTTCATTGATACTTTTTAAAAGATACACTCTATAAATTCTAAAAATTGATGAGAAACAACATCCCATGTTTTATCCTTTGCAAAAGCTTTGCCTGATGTCCCAAGCTCATGCCTTAAACTTTTATTAGATGCCAACAAAATCATTTTTTGCAGGAGATCATCTGATGAATTTTTCTTGAAAGGTAAGCAAAAATGTTTTGCCCATGAAAAAACGGGGATATCACTTATTAGTGTTGTTTTTCCGAAAGATGCAGCTTCAAGGATAGAAAGCCCGAATCCTTCATATCGGGAAGGTAAAACAGAAAAAAGGCATTTTGAATAAAATTTAGCAAGTTCTTCTTTTGATGAAACCCAACCGAAAAATTTTATAGGTAAATTATTTTTCTCGGAAAATTTTTCAAGCTTTTCTCTATCTGGTCCATCACCTACTATAGCAAAATAAATTTTTTCTTTTTCAAAAAAATTCTTCCCNTTCTTTATAGCCTCAAATAGAATATCAAGTCCCTTCATATAGGAGGAAAGACGCCCGCAATAGAGAATATAATTTTCTTCACCGCTTGGGTATTCAAAGTTCTCTTTTTCTACTCCGTTGTAAATTACTGTCTTATTTTTTGACCTGAATTTATCCCATCCAAAAGCTTTAATAAGGTATTCGCTCACAAAAACTCCCAAATTAAAACTCTTATGATATAATGATTCGTTGAAGTAGAAAAATAAATTGAAGGGAAAAGGAAATCTTTTGAAAATTTCTTCNCCTACATGAACTTGAAACTGAATAACTGCTCTCTTATGAAAAATAGAAGCAAGCGAAGCGAAGAATGGAGATTGATCCTCAACTATTACGTCAAATTCCTTTGAGTTTTTGAAGATAAAATAAGGTAAAAGGAAAGAAAAAGAGAGTAAAGATGAGTAAGGTGATTTTCCCATTCCAAGAAATATCGTTTTATANGTGGATTTTACATTTTCAGAACCCGGAAAATTTCCTGCAAGATAATAAACATCATAGTTGTTTTTTGCCAGATATTCAGCGAATTTATGAATTCTCAAAGCTCCTCCACCTGGCAAAAATTTACTTTGAATATGACCATAAGATATAAAAAGAATTTTCTTNTGTTTATTCATAATAATAATAAAACCAAAGGTTATGTAATGTAGTACTTTATTTTTCTCAAATTTTGTTTTATATTTCCCTCGTTGTTTTTATTTTTCTTTATTTAATTTATTTATTTATTCATTTTCATTTTTTATCGTAGAAGAAGTTATTTTCGGCAAGCCTTAAAGGAGGTAAAGACGCATCTTTTTTAGAAACTATTGGATTTTTTTCTGGCCAAGGTATAGAAAGCTCTGGATCAGACCACAAGATACCTCTATCATGTTGAGGCGAATATTCAGCCGTAACCTTATATATAATTTCCGAATCTTCAAGNGCTAAAAACCCGTGAGCGAAACCAGGGGGNATCCAAATCATAAGTTTGTTTTCTTCTGAAAGCTCAACCGCAACAAATTTTCCGTACCAGGGAGAACCTTTTCTCATATCAACTGCAACATCGTAAATTCTACCCTTTATGCACCTTACAAGTTTTCCCTGAGCAAAAGGTGCGAGCTGATAATGAAGCCCGCGCAGAACTCCCTTTTTAGATTTTGAGTGGTTATCTTGAACAAACTTTGAAGGTATTCCGGCTTTCTCAAATTCAGACGATTTGAAAAACTCCATAAAGAACCCCCTTTGATCCTCAAAAATATTAGGCTTTATTATAATGACGTCTGGAATTTCTGTCCTTATAAACTCCATAGCTCTGCTAATTATAATTCAGAATTTCTATTATTCAGGATTTCTGTTACATTCTACTTTACATTTTAAACCCAAAAATCAATTTAATGAGTGAATGAATTATTTTTTTCAGATAAATTGTTTTCGGAATTTACAAACTTTAAAAACAAGAATTCCACCTGTTCGGGAGTTAGTTCCTTCATGCAGGAGAAATGTCCTTTTGGGCAAACTTGAGGTCCGTGAGGAGAACAAGGTTTGCATTCAAGCCCTGAAACTTCAATGACTTGAAATTTTTTTGACAGAGGGAAAAATCCAAATTCAGGAATGGTCGGACCAAAAATAACAAAAGACGGTTTATCAAACGAAGAGGCGATGTGAGATAATCCGTTATCAACCCCCAAAAATATATCTGATAACTTTATTATTGCGACAACATCTCTTAATGAAGTTTTCCCAGAAAGGTTGATAACATTACGGGGAAAATTTCCAGTCTCTTCTTTTTGACCAAGCAAAATAAAAATGAAATCTTTTATTTTGTTTGTTTCCAAAAATTCTTTCCACCAGAACCAAGTTTTTGTTCTCCAATTTGAAAAGGGAGAAAACGCAACTATTTTTATTTTTTCTTTCCCTATACTCTTATTAACTTTATAATTATAATTGTTCTTAACCTCATGAAAGAACTTTTCCCATTTTGAAAGGTAGTTTTGGTCAACAAAAATCTCAGGTTTTAGCTCAATATCTTTCAAATCTAATCCCGCTGGTATAAGTATTTTTGAAATTCTTTCTACCTCATGTTCAAATCTTNCACCATACTTTTTTATCTTGTGAGTGAAAAGAAATGAAAGAGGATTCTCTTCAAAACCAATTCTGATTGGGATGNGAGGCAAAAAAGCAAGTAGCGATGAGGTTGCAGAAAGATGAGGTACAAAAGCTATCTGAGGCTTTATACTTATAATCTTTCTCAGGGTATTTAAAAACTCAAAAAATTTTTTGTTTTTTTTATCTTTATCAAAAGGTATGATTCTACTCTTTGAAATTTCGGAGGCAAACGGTCTTGCGATAACAAATACTTTCTCATCCCCATAAAAATGTGATAACTTTTTTATAACCGGTGTAGTCAGAATAAAATCTCCCAAAAAAGCAGTTTGTATAAGCAAAACCTTTTCTTTTTTAGAGTTATTCCTCAATTCCCTTATGTTATGATTTATTCCTTTTGGATGTAGAAATCCCAAATGGTTTGTAGATTGGACACCAACTCTTTTGTTCCCATATTTTTCTCCATTTTTAATCACCTCCAAAACAAAAATATAATCATCACATAACAAAAACTTATTTTTTCCTTAACAGAAAAGCTTAATTTCCCTAAAGTGATTTATTGAAACTGAAGTTTAAATCCCTGTTTAAATTCCTCATTGGCAGATTAAAAC
>AWOA01000039.1 GCA_000494225.1 Candidatus Calescibacterium nevadense OTU 1 | reverse complement strand
TTTCTTATTATTACGATGTGTGATGGAGCGATAATATCTCCTTCATCTTTTTCCTGGTGGGCTTGTTATTTTATGAAAAATAAAGATGTGGTTTTTGCTCCAAAATATTGGCTTGGATTCAAAATAAAAAAGGAATATCCGCAAGGAACTTTCCCTTCTTTTGCTGTACCCTGTGATGTCGAAACTTGAACAAAACTCATCTCCCCGAGCAAAATATTTTTTAATAACTTTGTAAGGAATAAAAATTATTTAATTTTATTAGTTGAAATGTGAGAAATCTTTGATTTTGATAAAGACAAATATTACTGTAATCTCAGTACCCCTGTTCTTTTTTTGATTTTCAGAAGACCTCATACAACTGCGAAGGTTTTCGAAAAGATAAGAAAAGTAAGACCGATACTTCAGAGCAAAATAGAATTTGATTTAAGCAAAATTTGCTGGTTAAGAAAAAAGAGAGTTTTTGAAAGAAAGACTTATTTGTGGTAGGGTCGAGTAATTGGATAACGGAGTGTTCAAAAAAAAGCTCTCTGCTAAAAGATAAAAATCACGCTACTATACCTAATCCCGTAGATTCAGATATTTTCAAACCTATTGACAAGAATTTAGCAAGGGAAATTTGGAACCTACCTAAATCTAAAAAAATTATTTTATTCGGAACTGTAAATCCTCTCAGTGATGAAAGAAAAGGTTTCAAACAGCTTGTTCAATCTTTACAAAAATTAAGTAGCAAAAATAATATAGAACTTGTGATCTTTGGCAGNGTCAAACCAAGGGAAGTTCCAGATTTCCCATTTCAAGCTCACTATGTGGGGTATGTGAACGATGATGTAAGCCTTGCAACTTTATATAGTTCTGCTGATTTAGCTTTGGTGCCAAGTCTCCAAGAAAATCTACCAAATGTGGCAATTGAAAGTTTAAGTTGCGGAACCCCTGTTGTAGCCTTTAATGTGGGAGGTATTAAAGATATAATTGAGCATAAAGTAAATGGTTACCTTGCTAAACCTTATGATGTAGATGATTTTGCAAATGGCATAAAATGGATTTTAGACAATCCAAATTATAATGAGCTTTGTCAGAACGCAAGAAAAAAAATTCTGAAAGAATTTGATAGTAANATTGTTGCAAGAAAGTATATTAAGCTTTTTAACGAAATATTAAGTATTAAAAAAGAAAAGAAAAGGGAGAATAATAAAAAATGAAATAATAATAAATAGAAGTGTTTAAGAAATAATAGAAGTATTTAAAGAGTAAAAAAACTAAACATTAGAAATTTTAAAGAAAAGGGAAGTTAGTGTAATATTGAAATGAAAACAGAAAAGAATTTTTTACTTTCAGTTATTATTCCTTGCTATAATGAAGGTTCCACAATAGAGGAGGTAATTGAAGCCGTAAAAAGGCAACCATATCGCAAGCAAATAATAGTTGTTGATGATGCTTCAGAAGACGCTACCCCAGATATACTCAGGAAAATAAAGGGTGATGAAAGAAATGAAATATTAGTTATAAGACACGAAAAAAATAGAGGGAAGGGCGCAGCTATAAGAACAGCTCTGAGATATGTCAGAGGTGATATAATAATAATTCAAGATGCTGACCTTGAATATGACCCNTCTGAATATCCGAAACTTTTACAGCCAATAATAGAAGATAAAGCAGATNTTGTCTTCGGTTCAAGATTTTTGGAATCAAGAAGAACTATTTATTTTACAAACTACATAGCAAACCTCACTTTCTCTTTCCTAATAAACTTTCTTTATGGAACGACTCTGACGGATATTGCTACCGGATACAAAGTCTTCAAAAGAGAAATTCTCGACGAGATAGGAGAAATTCAAGCGGATGATTTTTCTTTTGAAGTTGAATTTACATCAAAGGTAATTCAGAAAGGTTTCAGAATATATGATGTCCCAGTAAAATACCAAGGTAGAACATATGAAGCTGGAAAAAAAATAGGTTGGAAACATGGATTTGAATATTTATATTGGATATTCAGGGAATACTTCAAGAGAGAAAGAAAGGCAAATTTCACTTTCGTTTTAGGGAATTCAGTAAATATCACAAAAGTTTTTTTCAACTCATGTATCAAAGATTTTTTAGGAAAGAGAGTTTTAGAACTTAATTCCGGTGAGGGAAAAATAAGTAGATTTTTGCTTGGAAGAGAACTCGTAATCTTTTCAGATCCATCAGAAAATAAACTGAGAATTTTGAAATCAAAGTTCTATCAGACTCGTAGGCTCGTTATAACAAAATTTGATATCACGGTGGATGATCCACAAATTTTATTTGATAATCTTAAAGTGAATACAAATTCAGAGTATTTTTTAGATACTTGTATTGCGTTGGATACTATCCAAAAAGTAAATGACGATAAAAAAGCTCTTGAAAAAATAAATAAAATTTTACCTCTTGGTGGAAGGGTAATATTTTATATTCCACAAGATAAAAGCTTGTTCGGAGAACTTGATTTGATGATGGGATACAAAAGAAGGTATGATGATGGGGAAGCCGAAGAAAAAATTAAAAATGCGGGATTTGATATAAAAAATCAAATATATTTTGGTAAACCTCTGAAACCTCTCTGGCGTATTTCTAATATTTACCTTAAAGCAAGTAATAGAAAAAATGTGCTTCCAGCATTCATTCCGTTGATTGCTGATTTTATCTCTTTATTATTTCCTCATAGCCTTTTTAGGGGGGAAGGTATAGGGAAGGTAATCTGGGCTGAAAAATTTAAAGATTTATGAGAGAAAAGATTTCTGGAAAAAAGATTTGTAGGAATTTTTTATTTCGTATTTTATTTCGTATTTTATTTTATCATTAAATTTAGTTTTTAAGGGGCGACGTAGCTCAGAGGTAGAGCAGGGGTCTCATAAGCCCTGTGTCGTGGGTTCGAATCCCACCGTCGCCACTTTTTTCATTTGAGAAAAAGATACTCCATTGAAGAAGCAGAAGAAGTTATACCTCAACTTAAACCAGTAATCAAAAATATAAGGGATAAAGCAAGGGAATATTCTAAATGCCTCCTTGACGCAACTCAACTTGTTTTAAATTTCAGAGAAAATCCATATGACAAAGACGGTGTCCTTGATAGAACNATAGCTGTAAGGAAAGAATTGAAAAACCTTTTTCTGAATCTTGAAAATTTTGGAGTGATTTTAAGAGATATAGATAGAGGAACTCTTGACTTCCCTGCTGATTTAGATGGAGAAGAAGTCTTTTTGTGTTGGAGAGCATTAGAGGAAGATGATATAAGACACTGGCATTATCCTTCGGAACCTTGTGTTATGAGAAAACCACTCAAAAAAACATAACTTTAAACCATAAAACTGTAATGTATCACTTTAAACTTTTGACTTAAAAATTTTTTCAGTTTTTTTACTAAAATACCACAGAAAATTTTATTCTATCAAAATAGGAGGTGAAAAAATATGGGACAAAAAATGAGAGAACTCGTTGAAGAACTTCACAGAATCAGAGCAGAAATAAAAAAAATGGGCGGTCCAGATAAAGTAAAAAAACAGCATGAGCGAGGAAAACTTACAGCAAGAGAAAGAATAGATTTGCTATTTGATAAAGATAGCTTTTTTGAAATCGGAATTTTAGGAACTGAGCCAGGTCCAGAAAGAACGCCAGCAGATGGAGTTGTAACGGGTTTTGGAAAAATAGATGGAAGATGGGTCGGTTGCATATCTTATGACTTCACAGTAAAGGGTGGTTCCATGGGATTCGTAAATGAAGTAAAATGCACAAGAATAAGAGAACTTTGTCTGAGGTTCAAAATACCTCTCGTGTGGATGATAGATTCAGGGGGGGCAAGGATTTCTGCTCAAAGTGCTTCAACAATAGGTGGTGGTATGGCAGGAGAAGCAATTGCATTTTTTGCTAACTCAGGTTGGCTATTTAAAGAAGAATCTTTGATGTCTGGCGTTATCCCTCTTGTATGCGCCCAGATGGGACCGGGTTATGCTGGAACAGCTTACATTCCGGGNCTTGCCGATGTAGTTTTTATGGTAAAAGGAACAAGTTCTATGGCTCTCGGTGGTCCATCACTTGTAAAAATGGTCACGGGTGAAGATATTGATGAGGAAAATCTNGGTGGTTCAAAAATTCATACGGAAATATCAGGTTGTGCAGATAATGAATTCCCTGACGATATCTCTTGTATCAAAGGGGTAAAGGATTATCTTTCCTATATGCCATCTTCAAATGAGGAAAAACCTCCAAGAAAAAAATATGAAGGAGACCCAACAGCTCTGATTTCCGATCAGATTTTGGATGTTCTCCCAGACAATCCAAAACAAGCTTACGATATGCACAAAATAATAAAATTCATCGTAGATGATGGAGAATTCTTTGAAATCAAACCAAAGTGGGCAAGAAACATAATAGTCGGATTCGGAAGAATAGGAGGGTATCCAGTTGGTATTATTGCAAATAATCCTATGTTTTACGGAGGAGTTCTTGATGTTAATGCGTCAGACAAAGCTGCAAGATTTATATGGCTTTGTGATGCTTTCAATATACCTCTGGTTTTTCTTGCAGATGTCCCGGGTTTTATGGTATCATCTAAAACAGAAAAAGATGGACTTATAAGACACGGAGCAAAAATGATTCACGCCGTCGCAGAAGCTTCTGTACCTAAATTCACGGTAATTATCAGAAAATCTTATGGAGCAGGATATTATGCTATGTGCGGTAAATCTTTTGATCCGGATATTATTGTCGCATGGCCCACCGGAGAAATATCTGTTATGGGACCTGAGGGGATGGTTTCAATTTTTGCTAAAAAGCAACTTGAAGGTATGTCTCCAAAAGAAGCGAGAGAATTTGCTGAACAAATGGCGGAAGCCATAAGGCCTTATATTGATATAAAGAAGCCAGCTGGGTGGGGCTTTATAGACGATGTTATAGACCCACGCGAAACAAGAAGAGTTCTTTACTTTGCTCTTGAACTTACAGAAAAAAAACAGGTGCTCAGAATGAAAAGAAAACACGGAGTTTATCCTGTTTGAGTGTTTTTTGACCACCAGGGTTCCTATGTGCAATCCCAAATATTCATCATTACTTTTATTTGAAAATTACACTCTGAAATTTTAACAGCAGAGAGATATTTTTAGAATTTTTGTTTTGTTATTATTATTGTGATATCTTCCATAGGCGTTCAAATTCTCTTTCAAATTTTTCAACTACTTCTACTGAATCATATATAAANACGCAGTTTTCGTCATTTAATTCTTCTGCCGATGCGGTGAAGTTAAAGGATCCGGTCATAACATACTTTCTATCTATTATCATGAATTTGTGGTGCATTTTTGGTGTGAGAAACCTCTTTTTTCGTGTTGAGTAATCTGTAATTTTTANATCTANACCTTCTTTTATAAGAAGTGATACTTTTGAAAATTTATCTTTTGCCTGCTCCCCGTCTGCGACAATTTTTATATCTAATCCTCTTTTTTTTGCGTCAATAAGAGCCTGCATTATTTCTCTTGATGTGATGTGGTAAATCGCTATTTTTATGCTCTTTTGTGCAGAGTTTATTGATTTTATTATTTTATCTTTGCAGCCATCTGTCGCTGAAAAAAATACCTCAACTTTTGCAGATGATAAAAACAAAGGAAGAATCAATAAACTTAAAAAACTCATAGCTCATTTTTTTTTAATCTCGTCCTCAAAAATTTTTAGATTTGCTGTCATTTTTGTCCAAATTTTTGGAATTCAATTTCTATCTCTACATATAAGAAATTTAAAGTTCAAGAGAAGTTCGATCAATTTGTAAAATATAAATTGTTTATTTTTGTTTTAATTTGTCTTTTTTGATTTTCGTTTTAATCTTTGAGAAAATGAGGATATTTGGAGATTATATAATCACAAAGGAGATTGGGGAGGGGGGAATGGGGAGGGTTTTTCGTGCCTGGAAAATTTCTGATGCTGGTTTCAGAAAAGTTGTTGCTATCAAAACTCTAAAATCAGCGCACAATACTGACCTTTTTATAAATGAGGCAAAAATATCTGCCAGATTTGATGATGAAAATATAGTTAAAACAACAAACTTTGGAAAAATATCTGGAGAGTTCTTTATTGAAATGGAATATATAAGGGGGATAAATCTTAAAGAGCTGATGGAAACCGTTGGAGAAATACCTCTTGATGTATTCTTTTACATAGCTGAAAAGCTCCTCACAGCTGTATCTTACATACACANATTTGAGGGAAGAGGTCTTGTTCATAGAGATGTGAATCCTAAGAATATACTCATTTCTTGGATCGGTGGTGTGAAGCTATCTGATTTTGGTATAACTTTGCCTCAAAATTCCGAAATAGACCCATTTGGTAAAATAAGTTACGTACCGCCAGAGGTTATACTCGGGAGAGGATGGACTCAGCAGGGAGATATATGGAGTATAGGTGTAGTTTTTTGGGAGATGCTCACAGGGCAGAAGCTTTTCAAGAAGGACAAACCTGAAAAATTAAAAGAAAAAATATTAAAAGGTAAAATACCTCCTCCGTCTTCTATAAATCCAGCTGTGCCAGAACCCTTAGATGATATAGTTTTGAAAGCTTTATCGCGCAATGAGTTCTCAAGATTTTCTTCTGCTGATAAAATGTTAGATGAGANGAAAAAAATTTCAGTTGATTTGAATATCCGCCAACTATATCAGAAAGATTTCTCTAACTTTATATGCTCATTCTTTTCAAGGAGAATTGATGAAGAAAATCGTGAAATAGAAGATGAGGAAAAAAGAGTAATTTCTTTTGTAAGTGAAAATCAAAATTTGGGAAGAGGTTTGAATACAGGCGATAATTTACAATATAATTTACAATTACAAAAAGTTTCAGATATGATAGAGAATACAAAGGAAAAATTAAGTTCAAGTGAGAGTTTGATTAGCAAGAGGAAAGGGANAGAAAATGAAGGTATTAGTCCTTCTTCTAAAATTAGNTTATCACATGAAGGGGTAGGATTAGTTAAAGATGAAGAAAATCCGGGAAGTTATAGGATCGCCAAAGATGCTGAAAATAAGAAAAGTTATGTAAGGAGCAAAACAAAAAAATATGGGAGAATAAAAAAGGGAGGGGTTTTTAGAAGAAAGATTTATGAGATTTCTATTGCGATTGGCTTGATTTTAGGTTTTTTGTTTGGTGTGGTAAAGTCTATTTCAGACATAAAATCAGCTTCTGATTATTTTAGAAAAGGCATAAAACTTATAGAACAGAGTAACATTGAGGATGGCAGAGAACTGATTGAAAAAGCTTTGCTTATATCTGGTTTTGAAAGTATAGATTTTATTCAGGAAATTCAGCAAGAACATCGGCAAGTTGAGAAGCAGAAAAATAGCCGCACGGTGGTAAAATGACATATGGTATGTTTCCGGAATTTGAAGTTTTGAGAGGGAATCCTTTCTCTTTTAGGATAGAAGCTAATTCTTTACCTATTTTTTTCATAACGAAACCTCTAAAGAGTATTACTGGTATGACTACAATTGATGAAAATTTCTTCAAATCTAAAACATCTATTACATCTTTTAAACTTGGTTTGTTAGCNTCGGCGAAGCATACTTCCATGTGTCCTTTCTTACCAAGATTCTCCCATATTATACGGCAAAATGAATAAACTTGTGAAGCTCCAGTTTTTGAAGATGTACCCCTTGCAACAAAAATAAAAAGTGGATTTTCCAAGTTAAGAATTGATTTACTCTTATGGTTTGTCTTAGTTTGTAAAAAGTTTTCTATGAAATTGGAGAAAAATTTCTGAAATCTTTCAGATTCTGCAAGTACGCCGGATACCATCACATTTTCTATACCTTTTAGCTTGGCTTCTATATCATTTTCCATATGACCTGCTCTAAAAAGAAGAAAAGGCCTGATAAAAAAGAATGAAGTGTTTTCTCTTTTATCTTTATCTTTTATTATTATTTCTTTCACTACATCATCAAATCTTGGCTGACCAAATTCAAGATAAGATTTTATGAATGTAGTTTCTGTATCATTTTCTCTTATCTTTTTTTCTATTTCTTTGCATAGCCGCGAAACATCTTCTTCGTTTAGCTTATCTGGGCTACCATGAGCTACGGCTATAAAGTATTTTTTTACTTTTTTATCTTTATCACTTTTCATTTCACTTTATTTTTATTTTCTCGAAAGTGAGAGAAAAAGATTTCTGTATTCTTCGGCTATTTTATCCCAGGAGTATTTTTCTTTTGCGAGTTCTTTTGCTTTANTTTGTTTTTTTGTTCGCTCATTTTCAGGAAGGCTTGTTATGTATTCAAGAAGGTTTTCTAGTTCTTTTTCATCTGAAAAGTAAAATCCTCCGTCTTCAAGTACTTCCTTATTTGATGGTGTATCGTAGCAGATTATAAGATTTCCAAGAGACATCTGCTCTACCAAAACCGGATGGGTTCCTCCTACCGTTGCACAAAGAATAAATGAGAAAGCATTCCGTGAAAGCTTTATATAACCCGTTGAGAAAATATATCCTGTAAATATAACCGATGTATTACCCTTTGATATTTCAAAGAGGTATTTTTTATACTCTGATGAGTAAGGTGCATCTCCTACTATAACGAGTTTCATATCATTTGCAATTCTATTTGAATTTTTCGCGTTTATAAATGCCTTTATAATTTTATCTGGTGCATTTTCTGGGACGAGCCTACCTACAAATAAAAAATATTTATTTTTTTCTAATCCAAATTTTTTAAGAAATTCACTATCGTCTCCCCACAAATCAGCTCTTTTTATATCTTCCTCTTCGAGTCCACCGTATGGTATATATACTATTTTGTTTTTCTCGGTTCTGAGCTTCTCATAGTACTTTTTTACTTCAAGGGCATCTGCTACTATAACGTCTGCAAACTTTGAGGCTAAAATTTCGGAAGCTCTGAGATAAGCGGAAGCAAATTTGCCCCATTTTTCTCTCCGCCAGTCCTGTCCATCTACATTTATTATTGTTTTCATTCCAAGAGCTTTGAAGAATGGAAGGAGTGGTGAATTCCCAACTATGCATATGAGAGCAATATCTAATTTTATATTTTGAGTGGCGCACCAGATTAGTGAAAGTAATGTATGTGAGATTGTATCAAGATGCTTTTGTGGTATAGATGGTAGCTGAACTACTTTTGCTCCTTTAAAGTAGAAAAATGGATATTTTAAATAATTGATTCTGTTAAAGACTATAAGGTCAAATTCTTCTTTGCTTAATCTTCTTATGAGTTTATCGTAAAAAGTTTCAAAACCAGAATAGCTCGCTGGAACACCCCGCGTTCCGAATAACCCAACTTTTATCTTTCTCACATCTTATATTCTCAATGCTTTTCTTTATTTTTGTGTCTTTTTTTGATGTAATTTATTTAGCTTTCAATTCGTTTTAGATTTATTGTGCTTACCTTTATTAATTATATCCTTTCTATTATTGTAGCAATTCCCATTCCTCCACCCATGCAGAGTGAGATTAGAGCGTATCTCTTTTTAGTTCTTTCAAGTTCGTAAAGAGCTTTGGTCAAAAGTATTGCGCCTGTTGCTCCTATTGGGTGTCCGTGAGCTATTGCTCCACCATTCGGATTAAGTCTTAGGTCATTTCTCCAATCTATTCCAAGTTCTCTTGCGGCATATATCACAGGTGAAGCGAAGGCTTCGTTTATTTCAATTATATCAATATCATCTATTTTGAGACCCGCTTTCTTCAGGGCGTTCTTTATCGCCGGAGCTATTCCTGTAAGCATAAGGACCGGGTCTGAACCTGCAAGTCCGAAAGATACGAACCTCGCCCGGGGTTTTAGTCCGAGTTTCTCAGCTTTTTCAGGAGTTGCTATCATTATCGCGCATGCTGCATCAGATATCTGGGATGATGTCGCTGGAGTGTGGGGACCATCTGGTGTAAAGGAATAGGGAATATTTCTCATATCTGCCATGAAACCTTCTGGATCATCAAGAACCTTGAATCTTACTCCTTCGTCTTGCGTTATTGTGAATTCTTGACCATCTTTTTTAACAACAACTGGAAATACTTGTGAATTGTATATACCTTGTCTCCAAGCTGTGGCTGCTCTTTTTTGAGAGTTAAATCCAAATTCTTCAACTTCATCTCTTGTTATCTTGTATTTTTGTGCTATCATGTCAGCTGCAACTCCCATAGGAACTAATCCCTTCATTTGTACTGGTTCTGGTATAACAAGTGGGGCACCTGCTTTTGCTGCAATTTGAGCGTCTGAACCCATGGGATATCTTGACATAGATTCGGAACCACCAGCTATTACCAAATCACATTCGCCACTCATAACTTCCTGTGCTGCAAAATTTGACGCTTGAAGTCCGGAACCGCAGTACCTGTTTATTGTGCATCCTACTGCTTCATCGTGAAATCCTGCTTGGTAAAGTAGAGTTCTTCCCAGGTTGAACCCCTGTTCTCCTATTTGAGAAAGACATCCCCAAACTACATCTTCTATTTCCCTTGTATCAACCTTTGTTCTTTCTATTATTTTCTTTACGGGTAGGGAAGCTAACTCTATTGCAGAAAGATGTCCCATTGGACCACATTTTTCAAGACCCTTCCAGCTTGACTTGCCTATTGGCGTCCTTATAGCATCAACTATTACTGCTTCTCTCATTTCAATCACCTCCTTTTCTATTTTTCTGTTTAATTATTTTTCTTGAATTGCTTTTTCTTACCTCTTTAATTTAGCTCGGTCTTTAATTTTGTGAAATAAAAACAAAAATATTTTGTCTATTGGAACTATTATACTTTGCATCTATTCTTCTAATTTTTCTAATTTTTTTTTCTGTGTTATTCCCATATTTTCTTGTTATTCCCATAGTTTATCTTTGAGGGCTTCTGGTTCTAGTTCAAATACTGGTTTTATATCTTCGCCCACTTCAAATATTTTTATCCCCCTTATTACTATTCCCTTTGGGGTTAGTACTATTTTACCGGACATGCCTTTTATTTCTGTTTGTTTTGAAAGTTTGAACATGTCGCCTATGGATGATACTATTTCTGATATTTTTTGAAGCTCACTTATGTATATTTTTTGTCTATTTTCACCCGGGGGAACTATATCTGCATAGAAAGTTGTTTTATAGTATCTTTTTTCAAGATAATCTTTTATTCTGTGCCACATTATTCCGAAAAACTTTATATCTTTTGCGCCTATGAACCTTATTTGAGGTATTATAGCCGAAGAGTTTTTTGAGTTGTCTAAAATTATTATGCAACCTGATTTTTGTATTTTTTCGGCTGCAAATTCAAGTATTTCTTTTTCGTTTTTTTTGCCCTCTTTTCTTGCTTGAACCTCAAATTTCTTCCTTATAAATGGAATTACATCAATCCCAGAATATTTTATATCATATAAAATAGAAACTCCTGCTGCGTACGATACTTCGTAAAAAATTTTCTTCATGTTTTCTACATCTTCTCTGTATAAAATTATCGGAGAGCATTTCACCTCGTTTTTTATGAACAGACTTATTGTCCAGGCAAAGTGTGAAAAGTGTGGCAAAAAGTAAATTATATTTATATTTTCTTCTGTAATACGTGTAGGAGAAGAAAAGTCTATTAGGAAAGAACCAGAATCTTTAATATTTATTTTCTTTCTATCTGCAAAATTTATTATAATTGACCTGTTGTTAATTAAATCGTAATCTACATATGAATCAAAAAACACGAAGTATTCTTCAAACTCGCCTTGAATATCATTTTCAAATGATTCAAAAAGTTCAGATTTACCATCTGAGGAAGGAAAAACAAAAATCTTTTTTATCTTTTCACCTTTGGAAAAATAAATTTTTCTTTTTTCTTCCTTCTTACTAAATGATACCAATTCCTTCTCAACTGCTTGCATTATTTCTGCTATGTGGTATTTTTGCGATAAATTCGGGAAAGCTAATTTTAGTATATCTATAGTTTTTTCTCCGTTTNCCTTTAACTTATCAATTTCTCCTTTTATTTCGTCAAATTTTTCCTTTGCCTCATATAACTTGCCTTTTTTCATATCTGATATTGTGGAGAGCAGGACTTTTTCATATTCATTAAAAATATCCTCTCCTTTCTGTGTGTCTTCTTTTTTTTCCTGCCCATAGGAAGATTTATTGAAAAGTAGATCAAGCGTAAGAAACGAAAGCAAAATGAAAAGGAGGTAGAGAAGTGTGAAAAATTTTCCCATAACCTAAAAAAAGATAAAAATTGTGTAAANATTTTTAGAAAAAAGGAATATGTTTTCAGGGATAGTTGAAAGAACGGGTAAGGTTTTGTCTTTTGATAAAAACAGGATAAAAATATATGCAGGGAAAAATTTTAGGGTAAAAAAAGGTGAGTCTGTGAGTGTGAATGGTGCCTGTCTTACTGTTGTTTCTTCAAGGCAGGGAATTTTATTGTTTGACCTTTCTCCGGAAACTTTGAGAAGAACAAACTTATCGTTGGTTCGTCGGGGAGATTTTGTGAATCTTGAACGTTCGCTAAAACTTGGGGCGGGAGTATCAGGTCATATAGTTCAGGGGCATGTGCTAACTTCTATCTTGATAAAAGGCATAGAGAAAAAGGGAGAATTTGCAAGGTTCGAATTCGAGCTCAAAGAAGAAATAGAAAAATATATAATAGAAAAAGGTTTTGTTGCAATAGATGGTATATCTCTTACCGTATCTGAAATAAAATCAAAAACTTTTGTCGTTGATATTATACCGGAAACTATGAGGGTTACGAATTTGAAATATAAAAAAGTCGGTGATAAAGTTAATTTTGAACCTGATTTTTTCGTAAAAACAATAGCAGATCTTTTGCCAAGATATCTTGAAAAACTAAAAATTCCATCAGCTTCAAAAATAAAAACTCACCGAGATAATTAAGATTGAAAATGGAAATAATAGGAATAATAAAAAAGAAAATAATAATAATAGGATAAAAGGGAAAATAGGGATAAAAGAAATATGAAAAAATGGAAAATTTAAACGAGCGTTCAAATTTTTTTTGTATGTATGAGACAATAAAAGTTGAAAGAAAACAGGAAAATAAGATAGCTTTTGTTATATTGAATAGACCGGAAAGAAGGAATTCTATCTCACCAAAGATGACTGTGGAGCTCTTGCAAGCCCTAAAAGAGCTGAATGAAGATCAAGATGTAAAAATTGTTGTTTTAACAGGTGAAGGAGACAAAGCTTTTTCTGCTGGTGGAGATCTTTCCCCTGACCCTTCTGTTTCCTCTTCTTTCTTAGATAGATACGAGAATACAAGGCTTTTTGCAGAAATATTCAGGGTTATGGAAAGTTACAAAAAACCTATCNTAGCAAGGGTAAACGGGGATGCACTTGGTGGGGGTTTTGGTCTTGTTGCTGCTTGTGACATAGGTGTTGCATCAGAAACAGCAAGGTTTGGAACACCAGAAATAAACTTAGGTCTATTCCCATATATAATACTTGCGACTTTGATAAGAGTAACATCTAATCCCAAAAAACTTTTAGAACTTATGCTAACGGGAGAGAAAATTTCAGCTGAGGAAGCTCTAAAACTTGGTTTTATAAATTATGTCGTACCACCTGAAAAACTTGATGAGAAGGTAAATGAAGTTGTTTCAAAAATTTTTGAAAAGAGTCCAGCTATATTGCGTCTTGGAAGAAGAGCCTATTACACTGCGCGTGAACTTGAATTCTCAAAGTCTCTTGAATTTTTATCTTCTATGCTCTCAATAAATTCTATGGCAGAAGACCTCGTAGAGGGTGTCATGGCTTTCTTCCAGAAAAGAAAACCCGAGTGGAAAGGAAGGTAGCGTTATATTTGGAGAAAATTACAATCAGAAGTTACATTGCACTCCCTCGGAGATATATTGTAGCTGACCAGTTATAATACCTACTAAATTTGAAAATAGAGAAACAATAGGTGAAATTACTCTTTGGATAAAGTCAACTGAAACTTTGTTTAATGTGTAGTTATCTGGCTCTATCCAGCCTTCTGGGTCTCCTTCGCATTTTTTAAGTGGGTCTAAATTTACTTGAATTGAACCAAAGAATGTAGGATCTCGGAAAGCTATATAGTAAAGCGACCATTCGTTATCCGGAAACTGACAATCTCTATTTATTCTTATGTTTTTTCTTATACCTCCTGCAATTATTTCACTTGGAAAATGTGGAGAATCTGAGTTGAAAAAACATCTTGGAATTAGTGCGGCACATCCAACAACTAATGTAGATAGTTGCGGGAAGGAAGTTATAGAGTAGTATCTTGGAATAATTTCTTCTTTTGGTGAAAAGAATGCGGAAAAAACTTTGTATTTTTGGCTCCTTCTCAAAAATGCAACATTTTCTATAAAGAAGTTATCAATATCTCTTATTGCAAGGCCTTGTACAACTTTGTCTTGGAAATCGTCTCTGAAATCAGATGACCTTACAAATATTTCTGCCGGTAGATATGGGGTAAAATATGCTTTATCTCCTTCTAATTCAACCTTAAATGGGGCTAAGGCAAGAACTATTTTCATATTGAATATACAGTTATCTCCCTCTATTTCTGCTCTTCTTGATATATATATNGGTTCTTTGAGNGAATACATTTTGGGTCTTGAATANGTTTTTACNTCCAAGAACAAGTTTGTTTCTCCCNNTGATGTTTTGAAANGTTTTTCAAATCTATCTATTTCGTTTGGATTTAAAGTTAANCCTTGGGGAAATTCAAGACATTTATAATGTGATCTTATNNCACCTTCTACTGTANAAGCTTNTATTCTGAGGCAGATTTTTCTGTGTCCTTGTAAGAAATTTTCTATATTACCTATATTATATAGGCATATTGCGCCGGAGCAGTCTTCATCTTTTTCGGAGCAAATTCCTCCAACACATTTTTTCACTCCTGGNGCATTTTCAGAAAGAAAAATAGGATCTGAGGANGTTCCGGTTTCTGGATAAAATATNTCTATATNATATTGATTTACATCTTTATCTGGTATTTCTATGTCGTTCCAGCTTATCTCCAAATTCATTTTTTGCTCACTATCTGGTTTAATTTTTACTGATGGAACTATATATTGTCCCATAAAAGTTATTGGCTTTGTGAATCGGTTTATTATTTTGCTTTCAAAATCTTTGTAGATTTGATTATCAAGTATTGCTTTTTCTATTTCATATTCATTTATTTTACCTTCATCATTTTTTATTTTTACAAAGATTTTTTCTTGGTTGTCTATTTTCTTATAGCACGCAAAATTCGTTTCATCTTGTGAAAATGCTTCACAAGGTATAGCTTGGAAAATTAATTCTTTTGTCTCAACTTTCAAATCAATGTTTTTTATAAACATTTCAGCTGATATGCCCATCTGGTATTTCCCAGAATAATCTAATTCAGGGGAAATATAACACCAGTAGTCTTGGCTTATTTCTCCTTTTGAATATATTATGCTTATTAATCTTGAAAAAGAAATTTTTTCTCCTTGAAGCTGAATAAGGGGTTTTACAATAAACTTGTTTTTGATTCTATCTTGCGGAGCAAAGCAAAATTTATCATTTATACTTTTTGACTCAGCTTCTATTATGAATTCAGGTATCCCGTCTCCCGTAAGATCTGTCCATAAGGGTAAAATAGCTCTTAATCCTTCTGAATTTTTTTTGAGTCCATCAAAAAATCTTTTAGGATTAAATCTTATTGTTTCTTGAACCGATATAAGTGGTATTAAAGATAAGGCTTCTTTTATGCTTATCCATCTTTGATTGTCATCTATATTTTCGTTTTTTATATCAAATGCTATTTTCATTTTTGAGAAAAATTTCAAATACTTTTCTCTCGTTTCTTTGTAAAGAAACGGTTTAATAATTACTGAAAGCAAAGTTTTATCAAATTTTATCTCTGTGTTGCCTATTTTTGCAAATAATCCTTTCTGCAGATCTGGGTATCTGAAAGTGTTAAGATCAACAAAGTCATCTGGTGATAGGCCGTCTTTTCCCGGATCTTCATATGCGATTATTGAGTTCTTATCAGAGTATTTTGTTATAAATTCAAAGATTTTTAAAAATGTGTCGGATGCTATGGATATGTGTTCAGCTACCTCATCTAAAATTTTATCACCATCGCTTCTTAATCTGAGGAGATCCGGAGATGTATCAAATATAAAAGCCAGAGATGAAAATAGAACTGCTGTGTCAAATGGGTCAAAAGATAAAGCAGAGTTAAGAATCTGTATTTGTGTTAGCGATAGATTCTGGATTGTCCCTTGTGGGGTAACTATCTGGCTTTGTTGCCCAAGCAAGTTTTCTAATCCTTCAAGATTTATTTTAACTTGAAAATCAAGTAGCTTTTCTATGTTTATATCCCAATTTATTGCTAATATAAATTTTAAAATTGCGTCAAAGATGTTTGTAAAGAATCCTAATATTGCTGCTTCGGTTGGTCCCCATCTATTAGCTGGTCCCCCTTTTTGTCCGATGTAAAAATGCAAAATTGTATTTTGATCGTTTCCTATCTTTATTGGTAGTGCAACATTTATATGGCATTTTTTAGACAGGACTACTGTGATATTTTTTGCTATTTCATCTATTTGTATGAAAGCAGGTCTTATTAGTGTGTAGATAGCTTCGGAAAGTGAACCTTTTTTCGCTATCCTGTTCAGAACAATTTTTATTCTCGATTCGTCTTCGTGATAATATGTTGTGTATTTTCGTATTTCAAGTTCCTGACCGGGTATTTTAGGTGATCCTTGTGTGTTAAAACCGAAAGCTATGGATAGGATTGAATTTACAACTTCTACCAAGTTCCTCAAATGTATTAGTGCCAGTCCATAGGAAGCTTCACAGTTTTGTGGATCTTTACTTTTTATATCTTTCAGTATTTTTTCTGCTTCTCCAAAATAGTTATTTTCAATATAGGTTAGCGCTATTTCGATTTGGGGAGCTATATTGTTGCTTTCTCTCTTGCTGCATCCTGAGAAGATTAGGGGAAATATAGTAATTGGTAGTAGGAAAAGGGGAAGAAGTTTTTTTGAGTTTTTTATTTGCGCGTTCTGTCTACGTTGATAAATTGTCATATAATAAAAATTATAAGGTTTATTTGGTTTTTTATCTTTTTGATAGTTAAGGAACATAGATTATAAAACTGTATTTAAGCGATAGAATTTTGTTCGTTCTCATTTTCATATAAAAAACTTTTTACTAATGCAAAAAAATTATAGAACCTTTTTTCAGTTGGAGATAAACTATCTTTTTCTTTCTCTTTCTCTTTTTTCATCATTATTCTGATTGTTTCTCTTACTCTATTTAATCTCTCAGGTGTTCCGATATCAAAAAATAGTCCATCGTGAATGAAAAAAGAGATATTTTCTTTATCTTCATTTAATATTTTTGAGTACCCCTTTCTTACTATGCATAAAGGTATTTCACCTTCTAAATAGTTTTTTATTTCATTTTTAACAAGGTGGATACCAGTGAAAGTAAATTTTCCTCCTTTTCCTTCTCCGTATATTCTCTTGACTTTTCCTGATTTTTCATCAACCTCAACTCCGCCGGGTTCTCCTTCTTTTACCATTATGTGAGCAATTGAATCAGATATTTTCCATGATTTTATGAAGCTTTCAATATCCGCATCACAAATTACATCTGAATTCATTACTAAAATTTTTTGATATTTGAACTTTTCAAATACGTATTTTATTGTTCCACCTGTTCCTAAAAGTTCTTTTTCTCTTATGATTTTAAATTCGATTTTTTTCTTTTCTCCTAATTCTTTCAGTTTTTCTTCAAGAATTTCAGCAAGATGGTGAGTATTTACTATAAATTCTCTGAAACCTGCTTTATACGCTAAAAAAAGCGAAAAAGCGAAAACTGGGACACCTTCTATATCAATTAAGGGTTTTGGTATAAAGTTTGTTATTGGTTTCAGTCTTTCCCCTTTTCCCGCCGACAAAATCAGAACAGCATCTGGATTGATATATTTATTTTTTCCGTTAATCAAGGAATGAAAAATCTTTGTTCAAGAATTTTTCTATTTCTTCAAATTCAACGATTCCAGAAATCTTTCCTATATACTCGCCTTTGTAGAAAAAGTAGGATTCGGGTAGGCTATATGTTTCAAATTTACCTTCATCTACAATATCTTTCAGTAAAAATACAGGAAATTCTATTCCGCCTATTTCATACTCAAAATTCTTTATGTCTTCTGGTTTATTATCAACTGATATTCCGATTATGGTCAGTTCTTCAAATTTTTTTACCGCCAGGTTAAACGATGGAATTTCCTTTTTGCACGGGGGACAATATGTTGCCCAAAAGTTTACTATTATGAAATCGGTTTTTTTTGTTGTTATATTGTTTATTGGCTTAACTTGATCTATTTTCTCTATGAACCTTGTTATAACATCTATCCCTTTTTTTACTCCATCTTTATTATTGAGCTTATGAGAGTTGATTTTTGTTATATCTATGTTTAATACTTCTTCAAGGCTCTTAAAATTTACCCTAATTAAGTCAAATCTGTTGAAGATGAAGATAGGGGAAAGCAAAATGAGAAGAACCCCTGATGCTATTTCAACTGTTCTGAAAATTTTCCCTACTTTTTGCATATATGAAATAAGTCCGGAGATCAATATTGCAGAAATGATGAATGGAATACCAATTCCCAAAGAGAAGACGAAAAGAAGCATTATTCCCTCTATAACATTTTCAGAGTTTGCTGCAATAGATAGTATCCCAGCCAAAATTGGACCTATACAGGGGGTCCAACCAAATGCGAAAAGAAAGCCCGCTATGAAAGGGAAAGCAAATTCAGGAAATTTTCTTGAAAGTTTCGAAACATCTAATCTTTTTTCTTCGAGTAAAAATGGAATTCTTATTATTCCTATAAGGTGGAGACCGAAGATTAGAATTATAATTCCAGCTAAGGTCATTATTTCTCTCTTGAATGTTCTCAAAAAGTTTCCCACAGCTGCTGATGAAGCTCCAAGTATTGAGAATGCAAGCGAAAATCCCAAAACAAAAATAGCCGATTTTAATATCACCCTTCTTTTTATCCCTGTGCTATTTTTTATTTCATTTATGGATACACCCGCAAAGAATGTCATATAAACTGGTATGATGGGGAAAACACATGGAGAAAAGAAAGAAAGTATTCCTCCGATTAAAGCTACGATAAAAGTCATAATATCATTTATATATATTATTTTAACGTGATTTATCTATTATTTCTATTTTTTCAGGAGAATTTTTTCTGCGGTTATTTATAATTTTATAAACTTTACACTATCCCAGAAGTATGCTATGTTATCTATCTTTTCATTTTTCTTTTTTTAAGGTTCCATCAAAAATTGATTTCCATTCTATTTTGTATCCGAGGTAGTGTGCAGCTTTATTTAAATCCAAGTCTAGTTTGTAGTTTTGTAATATTTTTTGGAATTCCGTTACGCTCATTCCTTCCCTTATTTTATCTTTTATTTCATCTGGTATTTGAATTTCTTGGGTTTGGTTTTTTTGTTTTGTTATTTTTGTGTTAGGTATTATCTCCTTTATTTTCTTTATGAGTTCAAGTGAAGGTAATTCGTTTTTGAAAACTATAACGTCGTCAGGTAATTTTATATTTCCGAAAGATAGTGCGAGTTTTTCAGAGGCTAAAACTATAATCTTTCTTTGGGAGCTTTCCCAAAATTTTTTTAATTTTTCTATTTTCTTTTTTATATAGTCTTCTGTCCAGAAGCCAGCTATTTCTATCAAAACTTCTTTGCCTTCATCGTTTCTCAACTTGAAATCTGGTATAAAAACTCCTTCTCTGAAAAATATCGCTTCTGGTTCTCTTGTAAGATTTATGTTCGTAAATGTATCTTGAATTATTTTTGATACCTGTTCTTCATATGATGAATCAAACTTTACATCTTCCTCAATTTCGGGGAAAAACTTTTTATGTTCTTGACTGAGTTTAAGTATTCCCTTTTCTGTTTCGATCTCTATTTCAAATCCTTTTTTTCTTAGTATTTTTGATACAAGAATGGAAAAATAAAGGGAATATTTTGTTGATTCTTTTATCAGGGTTGCCGGTCCGAATACAGAAATCCATCCTTCTTTTGCGGAATCATACATAAGACCGAGCTTTTTTGAGAGCCTTATAATATCTCCTATGTTCTCGCTCACTTTAAAGTTTATCCTGTAAGATAAAAGCGCTATACCACATGCAAGTGATAAGTTATAGATTTTTGAAATATCTTGAATTGAAAGTTCAGGAGCTTTCAGTAAAACCTTATACGGATTTATATCTCCCCATATTTTGTCTTCTGAAATTTTTGTTTGGAACTCCTTTTCTGCTTCTTTAATTATTCTTTCTTTTTCATCTTCTGTGAGAGCCGGACCTTGGAGGAAAATAAATTTTCTTATTTCTTTTGCATTTTCTTCGCTCTTTGTAAGTTGTGAAAGCTGCGATAAGATATGAACTATACCTCTTACTTTTTTGTAGTTTGAAAAATCTTCTATTTCGGCTATTTTATCTTTTATCTCTTTGAGTTTAAGCCCTTCGGACACTTTCCACAAATCATAGCATTTTTTCAGGTCATCATCGTCATCATCTATAAATTCGGGTTTTATGGTCTTCCCAAACTTGCGGAAATTAAGTAGGTTTTTAGGTAAGATTATAGTCTTTTCTGAAATTGGTTTTTCTTGTGATATATAGTCATCAAGGTTCATTTTGCGAAATTAAATTATTTTGTGAATGCGAATTTCCCTCTTACTAGTGAGTAAGCTCCTATCAAAAAAAATACAAATGAAACAAGGTGATTTGCTGTGATTGTTTTATCTACTATGAAACCTGAAAGCCCTGATGGATCTCTCAAAAACTCTAAAAAGAATCTGAGAGCTCCATACAGCATAAAGAACATCGCAAATATTATTCCTTCAAAATAGTTTTTGCTTAAGCCATATGCTATTCCTAAAAATTTTACTCCAAAGTGAAGGAGAGTAAATCCCGGTAAAAAGACAAGGTCTATCGGGTGTGGAAATGGTATTTCTTTGCCGTACCACATGTAGTAAAGTCTCAAAAGTAAAATTTGGATTATTAGCATTATTTCTGTTTTGAGTTCGAAGAGATCTTTTTTTGTTATTTTTGTTTCTTCTCTTTCTCTTTTGAGCCAGCCTATCATCATACCTCTTATAAATGAGAAGGAGAAAAACATTCCAAGAGCTTCGTATATTTGTGTAGGGTGTATCTTTATTCCAGTTATTGATAGAGAAAGAGGGTTTTTAAAAATAACTCCGAGTGCAAATTCTGTTGGTTTGCCATAGCAGCATCCAGCAGAAAAACACCCCCATCTTCCTATTGAAAGACCTAAAATTACTGCGAGAGAAACAACATCGGCAACTTTTAGAAATCTCATTTTATTTTTCTTTGACCATATATATCCGAGTATTATAGATAGGATTATGCCGCCGTACCAAGCAAGTCCTCCTTCCCATATTTTGAGAATTTTCACCGGTTCTTGAATGTAGTCTTTTATGTTCATGATTATGTAAGCAATTCTCGTACCAAGAATTCCTCCTATGAGCATCCATATTATTATATCAAGGATGTAGTAGGGGTCAAATTTTAGTTCCCGCGAAACTCTTGCTGCATATTCTGCTGCGATTATGAAAGCAAAAGCTATAAAAACTCCGTATGTGTATATTTTTATTCTTCCTATTTCAAGTAGAATAGGGTACATAGTTTGAAATCCCCTTTATTATTTCCTCTTTTCTAATTTCATCTTCAAAGACCTCAATTTTTGCATTTACATTTTTGAGTTTTTTCACAAAGTTTTCATATCCTCTTTCTATGAGTTCAAAGTTTTTGAGAATTGTTTGATTTTTTTCTGCTACTAATCCAGCTATAACCAGAGCTGCAGTGCTTCTCAAATCTTTTGCCTCGATTTCTGCTCCATGTATCTTTGATGGATTTATGATAATCTCTCCGTTTTCTACCAATATATCTGCTCCCATTTTTTTCAGTTCCCGAATATGTGAAATCCTTTCTGGGAAAATATTATCTTTTATTCTGCTTTTTCCTTCTGCCTTCAGAAGCATGACAGATATCTGAGGTTGGAGGTCTGTTGGGAATGCCGGGTAAGAGGCTACTATAAGTAAGTCAACCGGTTTATATTTTTTGTTTCCTTCAACTTCTATTTTGTTTCCCAAAATTTTTATTTTTGCGCCACACTCTTTTAAAACATCTACAACGGCCTTAATGTGTTCAGCTATTACATTTTTTATTTTGATTTTCCCTTCTGTTGCGGCTGCTAAAATTAACCAGGTTCCGGCTTCAATTCTATCTGGTATAAGTTCAAACTCTACTTCTTTTATCTTCTCTCTTTTTGTCCCGTCTATGAGAATTTTATCTTCTTTGAGCTCTAACCTTATATCTACTCCATACTTTTTAAGGTAGTTTATAAGTTCTTGGACTTCGGGTTCTATTGCTACATTTTCTATTTCAACTTTTGAATTTATTGACATCAAAATTGCATTTTCCGTTCCCGTGACCGTTTTTATATCAAACTTTATTTTTCCTTCTTTTTTTGGTGCTCCGTAAGCTTCAACATATTCTTCATTTTCTTCTACTCTGTATCCAAGACTATTTGCAGCTTTTATATGTTGGTCTATTGGTCTTTTCCCTATTTTGCAACCACCGGGCATGGGGATTTTTGCCTTCTCAAATCTACCAAGAAGTGCTCCGAAAATAACAACTGACCCTCTTATTTTACCGAAATTCTCGGGAGATACATTATTTAGTTTTATTTTTTCTGTGTTTATTATTATTTCAGTGTTTTGTATTTTGTATTCACAACCAAGCTCTCTCAAAAGTTCCAGCATGACAAAAACATCTTTTATTTTTGGAGTATTCTTGATCACTATTTTTTCTGCCCCTAATGCGATACCAGCTCCTACTGCAGGAAAAAAGGCGTTCTTTGAACCAGAAACATTAACCTCTCCCTCCACTATGCTTTTTTCTAATATTGCTATCATTTGTTCTTTTCTTATCTTATTTATTTCTCCTGCTTTATTTTTATTATTTTTTTTTGTTTTATTTTTATTTTAGTAATCCATAATTTTAAAAAAGTCAAATTATCTGGAATACGGAGTATTTGAATTTTGAATGAATGAAGATTATATGGAAATTAATATTTCATCGTACTTGGGAATTTTTGAGATTCAGGAGAAGTTCCAAATTATAGCACTTTTATTTTCAAACTTCTGTTTTTGAAGATCGCAATTTATGGAAAAAGATTTGATTTATTACTCAAACAAAGATACGAAAATTTAGGTTTTGATAGTTTTCTTTTTATTATCTGATGAGGATTTCAGAACTTGTTCAAAAGCCTGTTTTTTATTTTGAGGTGATTGTGATTTCTTACTTAAAAAGTTATGAGATTATTTAATCTCTAATCAAATAAAAAAATAAATGTTTTCGGTATTTCTTTTTATGATTTTTCATTTTTTCTATTCTAATTTCATTTTGAGATTTCATTTAAGGTTCAAAAAATGATTTTTCCCATATTTTAGTTCTTGCTCGGTTTCATTTTCCTTGCATGGTCATAAATCAAGGAGTAGAAAAATGTTTGGATACCAGAGCAAAAAGTGAGAATTATTATATTAGACATAAATCAAGGAGGAGAAAATGCGGTTAGCAATAAAAGAAATAGATAGGGGGAAGATTATTGCATTGGTATCAGGTATTTTCTTTTTGCTCTTGATTATTGATTATTCAATTCTTAAATTTTTTCTTGTATGGGGAATAGTGTTTTGGTTGTTGAAGACGATGTTCAAGTTGCGAAATCTTTATCTGATTTTTTGAGCCGAGATTTCAAAGTTTCAGTTGCTTATACTGCTGAAAGTGCTCTTGAAATTCTATCTGAAAAGGATTTTGACCTTGTGTTATGTGATTTAAAACTACCCGGTATGTCCGGTCTTGATTTGCTCCGAAAGGTAAAATCTTTTGGGATAAATACTCCTTTTGTTGTCCTTACCGCTTTTGGTGATATACCTACTGCTGTTGAAGCTATGAAACTCGGAGCTGTTGATTTTATAAGAAAGGGAGAAACTTCACCTCAAGAGTTCATCACAAGAATAAGAAATATTATTGAAGATAAATATGAATTTGAGTTTGTTGTAGGGAGCGAAGTTATGAGAAATCTTGCTATGTTAGCAAGAAGGGTTGCAAAAACAGATTCGGCAATACTTATAATGGGAGAATCAGGGGTTGGTAAGGAGGTTCTTGCCAGATACATACACAAATTTAGTCCCAGAGCACATAAACCTTTCTTAGCGGTGAACATGTCCGCAATTCCTGATACTTTGCTTGAAGCTGAACTTTTTGGATATGAGAAGGGAGCTTTCACTGGTGCTGAAAAAAGAAGACTTGGCAAATTTGAACTCGCTTCTGGCGGAACAATCTTGCTCGATGAAATAGGAGACATGCCTTTACATCTTCAACCAAAAATACTACGAGTAATTCAGGAGAAAAAAATAGAAAGGCTCGGGCAGGGTTCCGTCAATTCTATAAACGTAGATGTTAGAATTATATCAACCACAAATAAAGACCTTGAAAAGCTTGTAAAGGAAGGAAAATTCAGAGAAGATTTGTATTACAGGTTATCTGTTATCCCTATAAAGATTCCGCCTCTGAGAGAAAGAAAGGAAGATATCCCCTATCTTACAGAGTATTTTTTCAAAAAGCTTGGGAAAAAATATGGGGTTGAAATAGTTTGGGATAAAGAGTTGCTATCAAAACTTTTTGAGTATAACTGGCCAGGAAATGTCAGGGAACTTTACAATGTTCTTGAAAGAGCTTTTATACTCTCTTGGTCGGGTCAGAAAAGTGTCAAGGTCTTACCAGAGAATGTAATTTTCTCGACTTCCGATCTTATTTCCGCTTTGGGTAAGGGTAATGTTTTTGAACCAATTTCGGAAAGTAAAGATGATTATTTGATTAAAAAAGATACGCAAGTTGGGAGTGGTAGTATATCATCATCGGAAGGAGAAAGTAGTATATCAGAGGACAAAAGTAAATTTAATAGTAAAGGGGGGCGCATGAATGATCAAAATTTAGGTTTTAGTACAAGTTTTTCTGACCTCAACATAAAAAATATGGAGAAGGTTTTCATTTTAGAGGCTCTCGCAAGGACTAACGGAAATAAAACGAAAGCAGCTCAACTTTTAGGAATAACAGTAAGAACTTTGAGAAACAAACTTAAAGAATTAAATATCCAGAGAGGAGAAAACGAGCATGAAGAGGATTAATAATTAATTCCCTATTCTTTTAATAAAGTATTTGTTATGGAAAAAGAGAATTTACAAATCTTAAAGCGTGATTTTGAAAATTTTCTGTACAGGAAAGTTGAATTAGATTTTGGCTCGCTTCATCCTTATATTTCTGAAGCTATAAGAGCGTCCNTCCTATCAAGTGGGAAAAGAATTAGACCTATAATCACTATACTTATTTCTTTTCTTCTCGGGATAGGAAGAAAAAAAGCATTTGATATTGCATATTCTATTGAACTATCTCATGCTTTTACTCTTGTTCANGACGATATAATAGATAAACCGAAAGAGAGGAGGGGAGAACCACCACTTTTTCAAAGGTTTGGTCAAGAAATATCATTGCTTATAGGTGATCTGCTTATGAACCATTCTTTCTTGCCTATTTTTTCTTCACCGCAAGCCGTAAAGTTTTTTGCATATTACATGGGGGCAGTTATAGAAGGGCAAATCCTTGATGTAATGTGGTCTCAAAAAAAATTAGACCTATCTCGACCGCAAAATATCCAAGATATTGTCCTTCAAATACAAACTAAGAAAACCGCATCTCTTTTTAAAATAAGCTGTGTCCTACCTTTATATTTCTCGGATAAAAAAATTTTAGGAAAAAAGGAATTCAGGAGAAGGATTGAGAATTCTCTTAATTCCTTCGCTTTGCATTTTGGTATATCTTTTCAAATCTTAGATGATATATCCGATGTAAAAGAAGATCAATTATCAGGATCTCCTAATATACTCTCGGCTCTTGGAAAAGAAGAAACTCTTTTTTTGTTGAAAAAGGAAATTAAACTCGCAAACTATTACCTTGAAAACTTCCTTAAAGTTGTAAAGAAAATTTCTTCCCGTAGCTATGAAAAAAATTCAAAATTGTTAAAATTCTTAATTGGTGAAATATTAAATTATGAAAAAGCTTTACAAAACCTACCTTGATTTTAAGAAAATATCAGAAACTCAGAAGAAAAGAGAACTTCTAATTTCTATCAGTAGGAGAAGACAAAAGGAGGAGGAAATTTATATTTTGGAGAGTGAAAAATCAAAGACTTATTCTGAACTTGAAAAAAAACTTATGGAGGAGGGGGTTTCTCCTTTGTATGTTTCTCAATTTCTTAACTACATAAATGGGCTCAGGGACGAAAAGAAGAAGAAGGAGCAGGAACTTATAAATTTTATCCGTCAAGAGGAAGAGATGAGACAGCAATATATTGAGAGTAAAAAGGAAGCTGATCTTGCTGAGAAATTATATAACAAGGTTTTGGCAAATGAGATAAATCTCCTAAATAAGAAGCAAGAAAAAATTGCTGATGAAATTGTGCTTATAAAAAGGGCTTTCTCCGAGGAAGAAGGCAAAAATGAGTAATTGTTGCTATATTATGATTTGATATATTAATGGTAAAAGTAGATTTGTACTGAAAATGTTATGAAAATCAATTGGAATAAAGAAGGTAAAGGAAGTAAAAAATTGGAATATAAAACCGCAAAGATATTACTTTTGGCAGCTTTTCTCTTGTTTTTCTATTCTTTCGTTTCCGCCCAAGATGAAAAGAGAAAAAAGGATTCGCTAAAAATTGATGGGTGCACCGTAATTTTTGACCCCCCTTCATTAGAGAGATTTATGGGAACACTTGAGAGGCGTCTTAATGAAATAAAATCAAAAGAAAAGGATTTGCTCATACGCGAAGCTTATCTCAAAAAACTTGAAGATGAAATATCTGCTAAACTTGCTGAACTCATTAAACTTAAAAAAGATGTTCAAAATCTTGAAAATTTATGCTTTGACAAAGTAAAACAGAAAGAGGAGGAGAAAGTTAAAGCTTTACAAGATCAGAAACTTTTATTTGAGGCTGATCAGAGAAAAACTATTATCTCATATGAAAAAAGAATATCAGATGTTGTGATGGAATACGAAAAAAAAATCAAAGAACTTGAAGCAAAGCATCGCAAGGAAATTCAGGAGTATCAAAAAAGACTTTCTCACGCAGATAAAAGTATAGTTCAACTTACCGATGATTTCAAGAAAAAGATGGAAGATTTAGCGAAAAATTTTGATAAGGAAAGAAAAAAACTTCAAGATGAAATAGAAAAGCTCAAAAATGATTATGAAAAGAAATTAGAGGCTGAAGTTAAGAAAATAAAGGATGATTACGAGAAGAAAATCTCACAGCTTTCTTCTAGTTATGAAAACAAAATCACAAATTTGGTCTCCGAATACGAAAAGAAGATAAAAGAAAGCTCAGCTTTATACGAAAAGAAAATTTTGGATTTATCTAATAGCTATGAGAAAAGAATTTCTGATTTGGTTCTAAACTACGAGTCTAAAATGAATGAACTTCAAAAAAGTAAAATGAGAGAATTACAAGACCTTCGTAATTCCTTTTCACAGACTCTATCATCTGTAATACAAGGATATGAGAGACAGATAAACTCTTTGCTTGAAGCCTTAAGGCAAAGAATGAAGCAAGAAGAAAAAAGTTCTCAACTACCTCCCGAAAGTTCAAACTTAATAAAAGAAAAAATGGAGGAAGGTTTGAAAAGGATGGCTCGTATTATTTCTAACTCTACTCCAGAAGATGCAGCAAAAATTATATCTTCTATGAGCGAAGATGTGGCTGCACAGGTTCTCATCTTGGTTGAAGAAAGAAGAGTGGGAAAAATTTTGTCCATGCTTCCGCAAGATAAAGCAAGGAAAATAAGTGATCTTATGCTTGGTATCCGGAGAGAAGAGGAAGGCAAGAAAATCCAGCAAAAGCCACCTCAGGCTCCAGGATTCTTTACTCCACAATACCAACCTGAATCAAAAGAAAACGAAGAAAATATTCAAGAAGAAAATTTCTATCAGAACCCCCTACAAGATGAAGAAAAAGGAAATGAAGATAAAAGAAAGGAAGAACTTGGCGTATAAATTCTGTTAGTTTATATTACCTTAGGTTGCAAGATATCAAAAAGCATGAAATTCAAACTTAATAAAAGAAAAATGAGAATATAGGATGCAATAGATTAAAGTGGGGCACTATTTGGGAGACAAGATAATACGCAGTACTGATATGGGTGGTTCTCGAAATTGCTCTATATTTCTCAAGGTTCAAAGTGTAATATAACCATAATAATAAAGAATAATAAAGAAAAGATACATGATTTCATAGATAGGTTTCGCGGTCGCTTAGTTCTTCTTGATAAGTTATAATGAGGCGATAAACTTGCAATGAGAACACAAGGAGTAAGGATATATACCTGTGAGAAGGAAAAATAGGGTAATTGATGAGAAGGAGAAGAGATTTTATAGGTTTTTGAGTTGATAGGAAATGGAGTTAGGTAGAGTTTTTATATTGTGTTTGCACTTCAATAGGAAAAAATTTCCCTGTGGTATAGATTTTGCATAACACTTTGAGGGTGGTTGATATAATACAGATTCTTATTCAGAGCTTATTTAACTTCATACAGAACCAGGACCAAAGTTTAAAGGGGGGAGAAAATTTTGATAAGATTTTTACTGAAACTCTTAAAGATATACTTAAAGACTTCAAATCTGCTCATTTTAGCTTTCAAGACATTATAGATGAACTTATTGAGCGGGGAAATCTGCAAAATCAAGATGAAAATAGTTTAAAGCAGCTATTATCTTATATTCAAAAGAACTTTCAGCCTGGGAATTTAGAGGATAAAGATTCAAGCAGTGATGGCCAAAATAAGCAAGATGGAGAAAAAAGTGGGATAAACATTAACGATTTAGGTACATTATTTTATCTCAATTTTGCGACTCAGAATCTACCAGAAGATATTAACAAAGAAGAAAATCCCAGTTTCTCTTCGATTGAAATTAAGCCTGATGTTGAGGGTAAAGTAGAGAAAGGAATGACTTATGAGGCGGGAAAAGTTAGAATTGAGGGAGAGATTCTTTTGAAAGAAGGCGAAATTTATCAGAATTTAAAAACATCAGTTTCTAATTTAACTTCTAACATAAAAGAAAATAACAATAACATAAAAGAAAATAACATAAAAGAAAATGTCGTAAAAGAAAATGCTCAAAACATAAGGGAAGATATTGCGAACCAGAATAAGCAAACCGATAAGCTTTCGGATATTTTGAAGAACGCGGACCAAAGAGTTAATGAAATCGAGAAAAATACTGATAAAAAAGTAGATATTTATCTTGAAGCAAATGAAAAGTTATCAAGCGATGCCGTTGAGGAATTTAAGCTTAAAGAAAAAATTCAGAATGATAAAGATAGCAAAGCCGGAAATATCTTAAATAACAAAGATGGAAATATCTTAAACTTTCAGAATGATAGCAAAGATGGAAATATCTTAAATAACAAAGATGGAAATATCTTAAACTTTCAGAATGATATAGATACACAGAAAAAGGAGAAGGGCGAAGAAGTTAAAGAAGTTAAAGCAGATAAGAGCCGTGATACCCAAGAAATGAATTTGAGTAACGAGTTGGAGAAAAACTTACAGCAAAAAATAAGCAGTTCTCACGATTCTGTAAAATCAGATGATAACACTGGGAATAGCTCACATCTTAAATCCGAAAGCTTAAATTTTATAAAATCTGATGATTCATTAAAATCAGATATCAGAGCAGAAAGCAATTTGAAAGAAGTCGGAAAAAGTTCTGAGCAGTTTCAGGCTCAAATTTCTCAAAAAATAGAAGAATTAAAAAAGGTAGTTCTTGAAGCAGTTAGGGTAAGTTACGGAGCCTTTCAGAAAAGAGCTTATGTTGAAGCAAATATTTTGGGTTCAAAAGTTATAGTTGATGTTTCTTTGGACCCCTCACACAATATGTCCATTTCAATCGCTACTCAAGATTCAGCTTTGCGTGCAGAAATATCAAAGCATCAGGATGACCTACAAAGATTTCTCAAAGACAATAATTTCACACTACAAAGTTTTAATGTCGGTGTTGATCTTGATAACAGGGGGGGCTCTGAAAATTTCGTAAGTTATAAGGATCTTCCTCG
>AWOA01000038.1 GCA_000494225.1 Candidatus Calescibacterium nevadense OTU 1 | reverse complement strand
TATAAATTTTGAGAGTTAAAATGTATTAAACATTAAATTTATAATAATAATAATAATATAAATTTATATATATATTTTTTTTTAAAAATAAAACTATATATAGGGGAAAAAATGTTTGAGATAAGTAATAAAATTAGTAATAATATAGTGAAAGCTACTTTTCGTCTATTTAATATTTCAGTAGTTCTCTTTTCATTTGATGTCCCTCTATTTTCTTTGTTGTTGTTGTTGTTGTTATTTACTTTTGTCTATCCTTTTAATTTGTATTCTTCTGATGTTTTTAGGGTAAAGTTTCAGGAGGGAAAGGAGTATCTTGATAAGGGAGACATTATAAACTCTTATATAAGTTTTTCGATAGCATATGAATATGCAGAGAGTAATACTCAAAAGTTTGAACTCCTAATGATTTTAGGAGATATACTTTTTAGGGTAGGGGATACTTTTGCAGCGGAGGAGATTTACAGGGCTGCTATTAGGTTAAATCCGAAATCTTTCGAAGCTTTGAAAAAGGTCGTTATTGCTAAGGCAGAAAATCGTGCTCAGGATTTTAACGATTATTTTAGAAGAATTCCACAAGATAAGAGAGATTCTGAGATCTTATATTACTGGGGAAAATATGTTCTTTTAGTTGAAAAAGATCCAAAGAAAGCCTGTAATATTTTAGATTCTGTGAGGAGGGAATCAGAACTATTTTACAAGGCTTCATACCTTTGTGGAGTTGCAATGATTATCATAGGAGACAAATACGGAGCTTTAAGGAGATTCGAGAATGCAGCATTATCACCTGAGAAAGATTTGCGGGAATATTCCTACCTTGCTATTGCAAGAATATATACTGATGTTGGGCAGTTCGAGAAAGCTTTGTCCTATTACTTACGTATTCCACCTGATTCTCCTTTATTTTATGAATCAAAGTATGAAGTTTGCTGGATTTTTTATGCGCTCGATAGATATGATGAAGTGGAAAGTTGCATAAGCTATTTTAAAAATGCTCCTAAATCTCATCTTACAAGAAAGATAGAGATACTCCAAGCTTTCTTAAATATGAGAGAAGACTTGATCAGTACGATGCTAACTTTTACTGCCGTTTCAGATTATTCTCTTATGATACTATCAAAAATACATGAGGTCAGAAACATGCCGCTAAAGTTCTGGGAAAAGGATTATATAAAATATTTTTCCGCTCATGAGCCTAATATAAAGTCTTTTGTTGAATTTTTTCCTGAGTATAAAGAGTTTAAAAGGCAGAAGGTGTATATAGAACAGACACAAGCAGAAATAAAATCTATAATTCAAGATATAAAAAGAATCAATGCTATGTCTTTTATCGTTGCAGACAAGTCTATAAAGAAATATATCGAAATGGTTTGGGTTGTTCAGCAAAGAATAATTGATCTGATGAATAACTTCGTATTACAAAGTTCTGCTGATATCAGTAGTAAAAAAACATGGTTTGCTCTCTCTTCATTATTTGAAGAGTTAAAAAAGCTTGATTTTACGGCAAGAGAATTAGTAGTTATTTCTTCCATTAAAATATCAGAATTAACTCAGGAATGGAGATTTAAAAACTGGGATAAAAAATTTCAAGTCTACGTAAAAGCTATGGATTATTCCCTCAGCGAGTTAAATGAACTTTTAGATTACCATAGAAGATACGCAAATTATTTTGTTGTGCTCGCGAAAGAAATAGCTCAAAAATATGACGGAGGAAAAATATATAATATCAGTGAAATTCTGAAGACTTTTGAAGATTCTCAAAATGTCTTTTTTAGCTTCGCAGATATATGGCAAGGTATGATTAAATCTGTCGCAGAATTCCTCTCTCTTCAAGAAAGAAAACTTATGGCCATGGAACATGTGTTGAAAAAACTCATTACTTATGTTAATAGTTTTGAGAAATCGTTGATAAAGTATATTGTGCTAACAAAGCTCAGAAATGAGTTCTTCGAAATTTATGCCCTTGCTAATTATGGTTTTATAGAAGCATCTTGGATATTGAAAGAAAGGGAAAGTGAAGTATTAAGTAAGTTGCATGTTTTAAGACTTCAGGAAGAAAATAAAGTCGGGGATGATTTTTCAAAAATTCAAGATAGTTTGGATAAAGTAGTAGTTGATTCAAAACCTTTTAAAGCTGATTCTATTTTTGAAGAAGAAATAAAATCAGCAGAAATTTTTGCTGATGGTATATTGAATTCATTAGATTCTTCTGTTAATATATTTACAAGAGTAAATTCAATAATATTTGTTCCACCGGAAGATATAAACAAAATTATTATGCGCGAACAGAAAGATTTGTATAGGAAAAGAGAATAGAACAAGAAGAAAGGAATAATATGAGATAAAAAAGATAAATAAAAAAAAAGATAAAAAAGTAAAGATGAAAGTAAATTTTTGGGTGAAATAATGAAAAGGAGAAATTAATTTTTTTTAAAATATATGTTCACAATAAAAAATAAAAGAAAATCTATGAGTTCTTTTTTTAAATCGAGTCCTGTTTTTATATTTGCTTTTATTTCCTTGTTTCTTTCGTTTGATTTAATATATCCAGTTTCTGCTTTTTCTCAGAAGGTAAAAACACAAAATAGGCAAGAAAATGTGGGGATACGAGATAAAAAAGTAAAGAAGGATGAGGGAAAGGAGATACCCACTCAACCTCCTGATCAGCAAGGTATTGTTTCTCCTTCTCCTGCTCCCACTGATGGCTACTATGATGAGGTTATAAAAAAAGTAAATGAATGGAAATCTAACTATTCATATGATATCTATGATTATCTGATAAAAAGGGAATTTTATCCTAAGACTCTTACCATCTATGTAGATAGGTTTGAAAAAATAAAGGGTATCATGAAAGAGCTATTAGATTTTCGTAAGCGGATAGAAATGTCAAAAATATCAAAATTCTTCTCTGATCAGATGAAGCCTTTTTTAGAGGCTGAGGACATAAGGCGCGAAGAACTTATGGAGGCCCTTCAAAGATATATCAGATTATTCGTGGATTCTCCCATGACTCCATACGCTATCTTGAGATATGCAGAAATCCTCTATGAAGAATTAAGTTATGATTACATACGAGCTTACGAACGAGCAATATTAGTAGGAGGAATCCCTCCTAAAAAGGATTTTTCTCCGGTTATCGAAATATATGAAGATTTCTTGAAAAAGTATAAAGACTTTCCGATGAGAGATGCTGTCATGTATCTTGCTGGCTATATTCTTGACGAAATGGGAAAACAAGAGGAAGCGGTTGAGAAATATTTCATCCCGCTCTCTAAAATGAGGTTGTCTCAGTTTGCTGCCGAAGCCGCAATGAGAGCGGGAGAATTCTACTTCGATGTTGGCGAATTGGAAAAGGCAGAAAGTTTCTACCTTGCTGTTCTTGATTTCCCTGAAAGTCCATTCTATTCAAAAGCTTTGTATAAACTCGCATGGACTTACTTTAGGCAAGGCGACTATTCATCTGCAATAGATTTCTTCGTTGAAACAATAGGTACACATGCCGGTAAAGAAACATCCGATAGATTGAACCTTATAAATGAATCCCTAGATTACATCATAATTTCCGTGGCTGAACTTGGAGGATTTGATGCAATTGAAAGATCAAGAAAAGAAGCTATACTTTCTGTGTTGAATAAAGTTTATCCTATTGTTTCTCAAATTCAGGATGATCCTGAAGCTTTTCTTCTTGAAGCACAGGGGAAAGTTTTTCTTGAACAGGGTAAATATCCCGAAGCTATATCATCTTTCAGGAATATTATAGATAAGTTCTATCTTTCACCAAGATCAATAGGAGCTGCTTTTGGTATTTTTGAAGCTCTGAAGAAATCAGGTAATGTATCTGATGCGATCTCCTGGCAGGTGAAAATGGCAGAAATGTGGGGACCAGGTTCGCAGTGGGCAGAAAAAAATAAAGAAGTTCTCATTAAATACATAAAAAAACTTGAAGAAGGACTCTTGGAAGCTGCGAAATACTATCACTCAAAAGGTGTGCTCTCCGATGCTGAACACTCCTATATTCTTTTCCTCAAGTTGTTTCCAGAGAGTGAGTTTTCAGCCGAGGTCCAGTTCCTTCTTGGTGAGCTTTATTTTAAGCAGAAAAAATTTGAAGATGCTTTCAAGTACTACAAAATGAATGTGGAAAATACTAAGGTCAAACAAAACAAATTTATTCAAGAGGCTGCTTGGGGAATGGTTATAGCT
>AWOA01000037.1 GCA_000494225.1 Candidatus Calescibacterium nevadense OTU 1 | reverse complement strand
ATAATATTAAATTATTATTTAAGAATTAAATTAATTAAATTATTATTTTAAGGATTTATTTATTAAAGGATAAAATTTATTTATTTATTTATTAAAGGATAAAATATAAGTGATAAAAGATAGAAATTTAATTAAAAATTAAAAGGAAAAAATAAATTAAGGGAGGGTAAAAATAAAAAATGGAGGAAAAAGAAGTAGGATTAACAACAGAGGAACAGATAAAGGCAATAATGACGAAAATCCAAGAGGGGATACTACAAAAAGAAAAAGAAGGGAAAAAAGATAAATCAATAAAAGTAGATATGAAGTCAGAGCTTACTATGAACGAACTTTTCGTGAGGATAACAAAAAATCCAGAACAAGATAAATTTTATNTTTCAATAAGTCCGAAAGGTGGTCATCCAGTATACAATAAAGTAATTTTTGATTCATCTGATAAGCTAAAAAAATTCGTAAATGCTTTGAAAACTTTCATAAAAGAAAGAGAAGATATCCTTATTGCAATAGATAGACTGAACAAAAATATACAGAAAAAAGAAAAAGATGTAGTATAAGCTAAAAGTTGCAAATATAAAAATTGCATTGTAAATCGGCTATTAATTGTAAATCGGCTATTATAAAATCAACTATTGTAAATCAATCAACTATTATAAATCAACTAAGGATAAACCGATAGCACAATAATGAGGCAGAATAAAGAAACTAAACTTTTCAATCCTAAACTCTTCAATTCAAGTTTCACACTACCATTAATTATCTTCTTCAACAAAACTACATCCTCTTTACTCAAAATTGGTATATGAAAAATATTCAAGAAAGATATTATTTTTATCTTTGTCATCTGTATAAGGTCTGATGTATCGGCAGATATTTTTATGTCTGGGGAAAATATTTCACCATCAAAGACCAAAACTTTATCTTTCCTAAAAGACAAACCAACCTTAACTTCTGCATCCTTTGCAAATATTGAGATTTCAGAATTTATTTTCCTTGCGAATTTTTCTTTCCAAGGGTTTTTTTCCAGGTTTTCCTTTATTATTTGATAAATCATAGATGCAAGCCCACTATTCTTTGCTTTTTCATCTATTATAATTTCAAACATAATATCCCAAATAAAAAACCTATCTTACTTTGAGCAAATTTCAATTTATTTTTCAGACCTATTCTTTTTTTATTTTATATTCAAATATAAGGAATCAAGAAAAATGTAGATAATAATAAATGAAGAAATCAAGATTAAAAGAAAAATCTGATATTATATATGGATAAAAAGAGAAAAAGAATAGTCGTTTTTGCGTCAGGAAGCGGGACAAACTTTGAGGAAATAGTAAAAAAGGCAAAATCAAATTATATAGAGGCGGATATATCTTTACTCATATCAGATAAAGCTTCAGCAGGAGCTATAAGGAGAGCAATAAATCTTGGAGTGGTTCCAGTAGTCATAAACTGGAAAAACAGAGAGGAAGCAGAAAATAAAACTCTGAAGATTCTCCAAATTGTGGAACCAGACCTTATAGTTCTGGCAGGATTTATGCGCATACTATCCCCTCAGTTCGTTTCAGAATGGAAATACAAAATCCTAAACATTCATCCATCTTTGCTTCCTGCATTTCAAGGAACGACAAAAGCAATAGATTTAGCATATAAGCATGGAGTAAAAATTACAGGATGTACGGTTCATTTCGTTGATGAATCAGTAGATGGAGGACCGATCATAATTCAGGCAGCTGTAACTATAAATGATGACGATACATCAGAAAAAATTGCGGAGAAAATTCATAAGCTTGAACACAAAATTTATCCTTGGGCGATAAAAAAAGTAATTGAAGGTAAAATAAAAATAGAAGGCAGAAAAGTAAAAATAATAGATGAAGAAACTACAAATGATAAAGAGATAATCAAAAAAGAAGATAGAGAAAACTTTTTGCAAGAGGGTATCCTAATAAGTCCAAAAATAAAAATCTGAAATAAAAAAATCTGAAATAAAAATCTGAAAATAAAGCTTCCGTAAAAATAAAATTTTCCTATAAATAAAAGATTCTTCTGTACATCAATAAAATACTTGAAGATATAATTAAAGAATGAGTAAATACTGCTACTAAAATAAACTGTAAAGGTTCAAGTGTATCTCTTGATAGTTTAAAAACCCCAAGTAATAAAGTTGGACAAAAGAGACCGGTTTTAATAAACCCGGCAAAAAACAAGGGCAAACAACTCACAGAAGAGAAAGAAAAAGCAATATTATAAATCACCTCAATCTTACCCTTTTTACCTTCCTCTATTATTAAATCTACAAGGTCCTTACCAAAGCGACTATCTGTTCCTACAAAACTTATTTTTATTTTAGAAAATTTCAAAACTTTCTCTCCATCAAATAAGAACCCCTCTCGCAAAATCAGAGACGAACCTTCCTTCTGAAAGTTTTCGGCAGTAAAAAATTTATTTTCCCATAAAAAAACATATTTTTTAACTTCCCGAACATATATTTTTGGAATAACTTCNAAAATTCTTGACTTCAAATAAACGAAACTTCTTGGAGATACATAAAAGAAAAACAATAGATTTATAGAAAACACAAAAAAGGAAATGATAAGAAAAAACCTAAATAAATCAATCTTTGCTGGACCAAAAACTTCGAGGAATCTCGTTCTTTTGAGATGATCGCGTAAAAAAGAGAAAAGCGAAAAATAATATGCAAATACGAAGATCAACGGAAAAATAAAAAGAGAAAAAGCCAATATAGATTTAGGATCAAAAACCCCATATGAGACTGAATATCTGATAGCAGAAAACATAACCACGAGTATATAAAAAACAGAAAAAAATAAAATGAATTCATCTAAAAAGCGAAACAAAGAGTAGGTTTTCAGGGTTTTTGACATATCAATATAAAAAAAAGTAAAATTTAATAAATGAAAAAATAAAGCTTTTCTAACGATTTATATTTTTTTATGTTTGGATTCAAAAAAAGCTACTTGAAAAAGGTAATTATTAAGATCAGTTTAATCTTTGGAGTAATAACCACACTACATCTTATAAACTATACTCAACAAAATCTATCTTTTGCCCAACAGGAGACAGAAGATAAATACAAAGAGGAAATGAGAAAGCTTCAAAAAGAGATAGAGATGCTCAAATTAAAAATTCTTGAAACAAAAAAATCTCTGAAAGTTTTTGAAGATATGATATTGCTCGGAACTTTAACTGGGACAAAAATAACAATATATTTGAAAGATGAACTCAAAAGCGCTGAAATCCAAGAAATATCAGTCGTTTTGGATGGATTTGAAGTCTCAAATATAAAGGACAAGGAAAGAATAAAACAAGCCAAAAAAGAAAAGATTCTTATCTATGATGAATCAGAAGCTATCCCTGGGAAACATATAGTTGATATTGTGTTGACAATAAAAACAACTAAAATCTTCAAAAAGACTTTAAGATATGAATTTGATGTGGAGAGCGGAATAGCTACGGTGATATATGCTACATCAAAAAGTGCTCCCGGAAAGACAAAAGAAATCTTACCAGAAGATATAGATATAACAATTTTTTCTGAAAAAGTACGACTGATAACAAAAGAAGAACAATAAGATGGTAAGAATAATAATCGTTTTGATAACCCCTGTATTGATCAACCTTTATTCTTTTAAACTAAAACTAAATGCACAAGATGATATACCGGAACAAATAAAGAGAAAAAAGTCAGACATAATTTTAGAAACGAAAAGAAACCCTTTTGAAGATGAAAATAAAGGAAAGAAGAAAGAGGAGAGAAAAAAGGAAGAAAAAGGAAAAGAGAAAATTGAAATAAAAAGAGAAAAAGGAAAAGAAAAAAATATTAAAATCGTAGGGAAAATAGAATATGAAAAAGCATATGAAAACAATAAAGGGAAGACAACAAAAGATAAAATCATTATAGTTGAAATTGATAACAAAACTTACATTTTAAGACAGGGAGATAAAATAGAAGATATAACAATAGATAAAATATGTGAAAATGAAGTAGAAATGTCAGTAGGAAAAGAAAAAATGAGGAAAAGCTTTTGAACAAAGTAAAAAAACAGCAAAACCATTCCGAAAGACTTCTATGAAATCCAAATGCTCTTTAAAAATATAAGAATTCGTATATTTACAATAAAAGTCATATCCCCATTTTTACTCTTCCCCATATTAGTTTTATCAAACATATCAAAAGGNGAAACAAGCGAAGAAAAAGGGATATATGAGACTGAAAATAATACAGAAAGTCAAAGAGAGTATATAAAAATAAATGTTCAGGATGTTGATATCAAAACACTATTTTTAGCAATATCACAGGTATCTGGAAAGAATATCATTATTTCGCCTGATGTAGATGTGAAAATATCGTGCAAAGTTGAAGGTGAGTTCAAAGACATTATAAAAACATTAGAAAAAGCATACAATATAAAAGCAGAAGATAAAGATGGACTGCTCCTGATAACAAAAAAAGCTAGGAGAACAAAATTAATTCGTCTAAAATTTGCTCAAACAAAAAATGTTGTTCAATCCATATCTCAAATAGAAGGTGTTAGAGCTTCAAGCACCGGCAATATTATAATACTTGAAGGAGATGACGAGAAAATATCTTTGGCGGAAGAGATTGTAAGAGAAATTGATAAGCTCCCAAAGCAGATACTTATAGAAGCAAAGATCTTCGAAATTGGAAAAAAAGCAGCATCTGAAATAGGNANTATTNTNAAAATAAAATCAGGTAGTTTTGAGGGCGGATTTGATTTTGGAGGAGGTGGTGTTTTCTTTTCAACAAGGTCGGATTTGATTGAGTATAAACTCTCACTACTTGAACAAAAAGGAGAAGCAAAAATAATTTCTTCTCCAAAAGTAATAACAACGGAAGGAGAAAAAGCCCAAATACTTCAAGGAGTATCCATACCTTATGAAACCTCTACNCAGTTTATAGTTGAAACAAGATTCATAGATGCTTTGCTCTCACTGGAAGTAATACCATTTATTTTAGAAGATAAAATAATTATGGAAATAAGGGTTTCAAGAAACTTTCCAACAGCAGAGGTCAGATCTTTCAGAGGAGTTCCAGGAATATCAAAAAATGAGATGTTCTCAAAAATAGTCGTAAAAAATGGAGAAAGTGCGGTTATTGGTGGCATAATAATAGAGAATGAATCAAAAACTCAAGACGGAGTACCAGTCTTATCATCAATCCCCGTTGTAGGATTCCTCTTCAGAAATACAAAAAAATCACTGGAAAAAAGAGAAATAGTAATAACTCTCACCCCTTATGTTATGTAAGAAAGAAAATAAATAGAAAGAAACAAAGAAACAAAGAAGAAAAAATAAAAACTCAAAGTAAAAACCTTAAATAAAGTATAAAAAATAAAGTGTATAAAAAAATAAAAATAAAGGATTTAAACAAATAAAGATTTAAACAAATAAAAAAAATAAAATAAAAATTAAGAATAAGAATAAAAAAATTTAATAATAATAAAACAGACCTTTTCAAGGTCAGAAAAATATATGAAAGACATAGTTTTAGCAGCCCATCAGCCCCAGTACCTCCCCTATCTTGGATACTTCCATAAGATGAAACATGCAGATGTATTTGTTATACTTGATGATGTCCAATTCAAAAAAAATGAATGGCAAAACAGAAACAGAGTAAAAGGGAAAGATAAAAAAGATATATGGATTACAGTTCCTGTAATTCACAAATTTGGTCAAGCAATAAACGAAGTAATAATAAGGAATGACACAAAGTGGCAGAGAAAACACAAAAACACAATAATTACATATTATTCAAAAGCTGAACATTTTTATCTGTTTGATAAATTCAGAATTCTGTGGGAAAAAGAATACGAAAAACTTGTTGATGTGAATTTAGATTCAATAAAAATAATAAGGGAAATTTTAAAAATAAATACTCCTTTATATCTTTCATCTGAGCTTAAAATAAAGGAAACAAAGACAAAAAGGCTTGTTGTTTTGTGTAAAGAATTTTCGGCAAAATACTACCTCTCAGGAATTGGAGCAAAAGACTATCTTGATATAGAACTTTTTAAAAAAGAAGGGATAGAAGTTATATGGCAAGATTTCAAACATCCGGTTTATAACCAGCTGTGGGGAGATTTTGTTGAAAATCTTTCTGCAATAGATATAATCCTTAACGAAGGAGAAAAAGCCGCTGGGATGATCTAAATAATTCAAATAACACTAAAACACAAAAATTTGTTGGACAAACAATTAATTAATTTGTAGATAAATAAAATTTGTGAATAAATAAAACCACATGGAAAGAAAAGAAAAAGAAATAGAAAGAGTAATAGCAAAGGGTAAAAAGAGAGAAGTTTTCAAAGATAAAGTCTATGAACTTGGAGAGAAATTATTTGAGGTATTAATAGAGAAATGGAGAGTATTTGTTGGAGGAGTGATAGGTTTAGGTCTCGTAGTTTTTGTCATATGGGCTTTAATTGAAAGAGAAAAAAATAAAAAAGCGGAAGATTTGAGAAAATTTGAAATAGCGATGCAGCTTCTCACATCTTATGATATGACAGGAGATACACAGTATATTGATGGAGCAATTTCCAATTTGAGCCAGATAGAAAAAAATCCAAAATATATATCAAAGATATATATAGCCTGGGGGCTTTCAAGAAAAGGAGAAAAAGAAAAAGCAGCAGAAGAACTCCAAAAATTAATAGAAGACAAAAAAGCACCAGAAAGTGTAAAAAGATTAGCTCAAATAATGAAAATAAATATATTGGGAAGCTCAAATTGTGATGAAGTAAAAAAAACTTGGAACGAATTAAAAGGGAAAAGCCAAGAAAAAGAATTACCGGAAACCCCAGAAGATGAAAAACTTATAAGTATACCTCTGAGAACATATTATGAAATCATAAACTGCTCAAAAGGAGATAGCAAAATTTTATCAGAAATAATAAGAGACCTCGATTCTATATATACTATTGAACAGCTCATATCCCCAGAGAAGGCAAATTACATCTTCATGCTAAAAAAATTCGCAGAAAAAATGATGATGACAAGATAAATGAAAGATGAAAATAATGTGAAAAAATGAAGATACTGCACAAGAACAGAAAAGCTAAAAATTCAGGTAAAAATAATAACACCTCTTTTTCCTTCCTTTTTTTCTCCTACTTTTTCTTCTGTTTTTTTGTCTTCTTTACAGCAAAATCAACCTATGCTGAAAATTTGGTAAATTTAAAACTTCTTTTTTTCAAAAAGATAAGTAAAGAGAACGTTTTCTTCTCAACACCATTCACAATAAGAAATGATATTGCAGTGGTATCTCAAAAAAAAATTATTATCTTTTCCAGAGAGAAAAACTGGAAGGAAATAGAAATTGAGATTGAATCATCTGCGATTTCAGAAATAAATAAATCCAACGAAAACTCCTATCTTTTTTGCTCAGATGATGGTAATGTAGTAAAAATAGGTAAGTTTATAGAACCAAAAAGATTTCAAATTCCCTTTCCGTGTATATCACCACCTATACAAATAAACGAAAAAATAGTATCGGTAGATATACTCGGGAATATATGCGCATATCAAGATAAAAATTCAAGCGAAAAAATGAAAAACACAGAAGATAACGAGAATGAAAAAGAAATTGATTTAAAGGAAAAAGGAAAAGCAAAAGAAGATGAGGGAAAATTAGATTTAGAATGTACAGAACTTATAGAAGAAAGAAAAATATATGAACCGAAAATTTTATTTCCTTTCACTCCCAAAATACTCACAATAGGAAAATTTATTTTGATCCCCTATGAAAACAAAATTTTCANTGTATCAGACGATCTGAAAATAAAGTATCCTTTATTAGAAATTCAGAATTCGAATTTCATTTCATTTTTAGGGCATAAAAACGGGAATTTAGTCGCAACAACAGAAAATAAAGTATTGATTCTTGAAATTCTTAAATCAGAAAACGTAATAAAGATAAGAAAAAAATCAGAAATATCAATAAAAGATATATATGGTGCANATTTTGATGGTGAAAAAATAGCGATAACATCAGGAGAAGGAATTGTTCTAATTGATATTGAAAAGAAGCAAATTTTGAAAAAGAAAATAAAAGGTGTTATAGAATACTCTCAACCTAAAATATTTGGAGATAAAATTTTATTTTCTGCGAGATTTGGAGAAAAACTTGGCAATATTTTTGGTCCAAGAAAAAACTCCATAATTATTGCACAATATAAAAGGGAAAAATCAAAAATTTATTTTACAAAGGAAATAATAGTAGATTCATTTCCACAAAGGTTAGTATTAGATAAAAACAAGCTCCTTTTCATAACAGAGAATGGCACATTATACGCTTTTGCATTCACGAAATAATGAGAACGTAATATAAATAAATACTGATCAGTAAGTTACAACCCCTTCAAATCCCTTCTGATTTAAAATTTTCAGAGCTTTTTCGGCATCATCTCTACTTCTGAACTTTCCGACACGAACTCTATATACATCTTTGCCATTAGCTTTTGCTTTCAAAACATATGATGGGAAACCATATTCTCTTTTTAAGCTTTCAGCAAGTTTTTGAGCCTTAGCATCGGAATTAAAAGATGCAACTTGAACTGTCCATCTACCTTCACTTTCCCACCAGTTTTTTACGCTAAATTTTTTCTCTTGTGTTTTTCCCGCTTTTGCAGATACAACTTCTTTTTTCGCAGTTTTATCAGATTTTGTAGTTTTATAAGATTGAGCTTTATCATATTTTGATGGAAGTTTGCTCAACTCACCCTTACTTTTTCCATCTCTCTTTTTTCCCTCGCCGACCTCTTCATTTTTTTCAGCTTTTTCAACCCCCATACTCTCCTGCTCCTTCACTGATTCTGTGTATTCTTCTTTCTGTTCTAAATTTTTCTCTTCCTTTTCTTTTAAGTTTTCACCTCCATTTTCAGCTTTTCCTTCCGATAAACCGGAAATTTTTGCACCTTCGGAAATATCAGTAATTTTTTTTTGCTCCTTCCCTAATGTAACCTGAACTTTCTCTTGCTCCTGTTTTAGCTCTTTCTTTTCTATCTGTGTTTCTGACGCAGCTTTTTTTTCGGCATTTTCAAAAACCCTTTTTATCATATCATCTATTCCTGATTCCCTTGCTTTCATTATTTCTTTTCTTAACTCCTCTCTGGCTATNTTTTTTCCTATTTTCATTCCGACAAAAAACGAAATCCCCCCAGATATGAGGAAAACAAGAAATGCGAGAACATAACCTTTGAAATCAAAACCTTTTTCTTCCATAAATATAAATTTAAAAATTCAGAATTCTAAATTACACTAAACACATAAAACAAAAAACAACAGGAATTTTCAAGCTACAAAATCAAAGTCATAAAGTTGAATATTATTATGATAAATTGGGAAGAATGGAATGATGAGAAACTAAAAGCAGATCAAAGATATAAACTCATATTCATAAGGAGATTTGGAGAAGAAGAAAGCGAATTTATGGAAAAAGGAGTTTTCGGTAGAAAAGGAGTAGAAACCTTAACTTCAAGATACATACCTGTAAAAGTAGATGTAGATGAAAGACCAGATGTTTTCATAAGATATGGTTTCGGGGCTACTCCGTCTGTTTCAATAACCACCCAAGATGGGAGAACCTTAGGAGGTGGGACATTGTGCGATTATGAAAGCTTCATAAAGTTTATGATTGAATTAGGAACAATCATAACAAAAGAAAAAGAAATAATAGAAAGGTATGGAGCAGAAGAAGTAGAAGAAGATGAAGAGCTTGAAAATGATATAGATATTTCAGAAATAAGGCTACAAGATTTAGCCCAAAATATGGCAAAAAGAGTAGTAGAAGCTAAAATCCTCTCAACAAAACTTCTTTTAGAAATATTAAGTATGTGGATAAAAATTGGAAACGAAACGGAAGCGAGAAAGACTCTGAACTTACTCGAAATGGTAGAGGATAAAGTAGAAGGTGGAATATTTTCTGGTAGTTTATATGAAAATCCGCTAAAATTTTCAACATCTAAAAGTTCGGATGAGAATGTAAGGTATGCCCTTGAGCTAAAAAGGTTCGGAGAGAAGTTCAACGACAAATCTATACAAGAAAAAGCGGAAAAGCAAATTAATTTTTCAAAAACATTTTTCAACGGAGAACATTTTATAAACCTTATAGGTGAAGATCAAGAATACTACAAATCAACAAAGAGCATAAGAGAAATAAGACAAAAACCTCCAAAAGATGATAGGTTATTTTCAGGGAAAAACCTTGAGATCGCTGAAATGTTGATAGATCTTGGAGAATTAGAACTTGCACAAAAAGTGGTGAATAGAGTTTCTGAGTCTTTGATATCAGGGAACAAGGTATTTCATTCAGAAAAAAAGAATGTAGAAAATCTGACCTATGATTTAGTCCAAGCACTTATCACTTTTTCAAAAATGAAAAATTATTCAGAAGGAAAAATAAAGGAGTTAGAGGAAACTTTATATTCAAAAAGAGGAAGAAATCTTTTCTTTGACTACGAGGAGAAAGGTTTTGGAGCTTTGAAAAAAAGGAAAATAGATATTTTAGGAAATATAAAAATAGCAAAATTTTTCAAAGATCANGGTAAAGAAAAACAAGCAAACGAGATTATAAAATCTTTGCTCCCAAAAATATTAGAGAAAAATCCAAAATATATAATCTATATTTACTCAACGCTTCTGTAATAAAAAGTAAAAATCAGAAAATAAATTGAGCTCCCATGGTTAAAGTTGCAATAATAGGTAAAGTTAATTCAGGAAAATCAACTCTTTTTAACGCTATGGTTGGTTCTTCCGTATCAATAACATGGAAAGAACCTGGAACAACAAGAGANATAGTAGAAGCGATAGCTCACTCAAAAAAAATGGACTATGTTCTTATGGATACAGCCGGCTACGCTCCATACGAAGGTCATCCTCTACAAAAAATTATGGAAGAGCAAACAGAAAAAGCTATAAATGATGCAGATATATTGATCTGCGTATTTGATGCAAAATCGGGCTTTTCAGAAATAGACAAAAAAATAAGAGATAGAGTAATAAAATCAGCAAAACCTTACATATTCGTAGTAAACAAGGTAGATTCAAAAAAGGAAGAACTTTCGGTTTATCAAGATTTTCACATTTTAGGGGATGATCTTATTATGGTTTCCGCCCTACACAAAAAAAATATTGAAAAAATTTTTGAAAAACTTGATGAGATTTCAGAAAAACTTGAATTTGAAGAAAAAAGTTCTTTTGAGAAAGAAAAAATTTCCGATGAGAAAGAAAAAATTCTTGAAGATGAAACTCAAATTCTTATAGGAAAAGAAAGTTTGAGCAGGCTTGAACTCGAAATAGAAAAACAGAGAGAAAAAGAAATAGATGAAATCTCAAAGGAACTAATAGAAAAAGGTAAGGTTCTCATAAAAAAAGAGAGAGCAGAAAAAATAAGAATATCGTTTGTCGGAAGACCAAATGTTGGAAAATCTTCTCTAATAAACAAAATATTAGGCTATCCAAGATGTATAGTTTATGATGAACCCGGAACAACAAGAGATGCAGTGAGAATACCATTTGAATACGAAGGGAAAAAATTTATTCTTGTAGATACTCCCGGAATAAGAAAGAAATCAAAAATAGAAAAAGAAGAAGTTGAATTTAAATCAGTAGGGAGGTCTCTGACTGCAATTTTTGTATCAGATGTGATTATTTTGGTTATAGATTCACTTGAAGGAATAACCCATCAGGATAAACATATTGCATCTTTAATAGAAAGAAGAGGCAAAGCTTTGGTTGTGGCTCTCAACAAGGTAGATATTATACGGGAGCTAAAACCAGCAGGTGGTATAGGGAAAATAGTTGATGCTTTGAAGAAATCAGCAAAATTCATAAAATGGGCATACTTTATTCCGGTATCTGCCAAAACAGGATATGGGATNCCATCTTTACTANAAGCTATATATTCAAGTTATAGGGAGTGGATAAAGAGTTTGAAGCCTTCTGAACTTCTCAAAGTAAGAGAAAAGCTACTTCAACTTGATTTTATGAGAAATCAGAATCCAAAGATATTTCAAGTAGGTATAAAACCTCCAACCTTTTTGGTTTATGTAAATGAACCAGAACACTTGCGAAGAAACCAGATAATGCATATTCAAAAGATAATAAGACAGCTTTATGGATTTTACGGCTCACCCATACATTTCAGAGTAAAAAGACATGGAGAGAAGTATTGAGGGAAGAAGAAAGGAAAAAATGCTGATTTTAAAGATCAAAAAATCAAACAAAAAACAAAAAAATAGAGATTGAATCAAGAAAATATTGAATCAAAAAAATAAAGAGAAAAGAGAAAAATCTTCTTTTTATTTTTACAATTTAAATTTAAAATTATAATTTTAGCTGGGGCCGTAGCTCAGAGGGAGAGCGCTGGTATGGCACGCCAGAGGTCGGGGGTTCAAATCCCCTCGGCTCCACCCAAAAAATATATGTCAGCACTAACAATATACAAAAAAAATGGAGCCGTTAGATTTTCAGCTGACCCTTTAAGAGGAGTGATATTCATTTCATTTGCAAGACCCATAGAAAATCCAACAGAAGAAGGAAAAAGAAAAGGTAAAAAATATAGATGGGAAGAAAAAGTTACAATTGCTCTTTCTCCTGAGGAGGCCTCATCAATAGGAGCATTTGCAAGAATGCACCTTTCAGGAAATACTCCTAAAAAGAACCTTGTAATTCGCCATACTCCCGAAAAGTTCGGAAAAAAAGGTCCGGAAAAAACCTTGAAGATAGAAAAAAGAGATGAAGCTTTCTCATTACAAATAGAAGTACGAAACGCAAAAATATCCGTCGGACCTATGGGATATTCTGATTTTTACCTCATAGACTCTTTCCTACAAAGATATATCCCCGAAATCTTACCGAAACCCAGAATAGCGGTACCAGCAGAAGAAGTTGCCGGAATTAGAGAAGAAAGAGAAGAGGAANCAGAAGAATTTTCAACCGGAGAAGAAATATTATTCTAGAAATTGAGTTTTCCAAGAGAATTTTTTTCTTTGGTTTAGAAAAAAATTTTTGTAAAAACNCAAAAATCTGCAGAACAAATTATATTATTAACCAGTAAATACTTTTTCACTATTTTTTTCTTAACTTTACCCTTTGTCAAGAAATAACAAGGGAAAGGAGGTGAAAAAGAAATGGCAAAGAAAGACACAAAAGTAAAAATAACACCTTTGAGAGATAAAGTAGTTGTGAAAAGGCTTGAAGAGGTAGAGGAAAAAACCCCAGGTGGAATTATTATCCCTGACACAGCAAAAGAAAAACCTCAAATAGGCGAAGTTTTAGCCGTAGGAAAAGGTAAAATTCTCCAAGACGGTAAAGTTATACCACCAGAAGTAAAAGTAGGCGATAAAGTTCTATTTGCAAAGTANGCAGGAACAGAGGTAAAAATAGAAGGAGAAGAATACCTTATAATGTCAGAAGATGAAATACTCGGTATAATTGAAAAATAAATTTTCCTAAATTTTTTTATTTAATTTATAAACCTTTGATTTTTCTCTTTTTTATTTTTTGAAAAATTAAAGAAAGGAGGTAAAAAGATATGGCAGCAAAAGAAATACTTTTTGATATTGACGCAAGGGAAAAAATATTAAGAGGAGTAGATAAAATAGCAAATGCAGTAAAAGTAACATTGGGACCAGGCGGTAGAAATGTTATTCTTGAAAAAACTTTTGGAGCTCCAACAGTTACAAGAGATGGGGTCACAGTAGCGAAAGAAATAGAATTAGAGGATAAGTTCGAAAATCTTGGNGCTCAGCTTATAAGAGAGGTTTGCTCAAAAACNAATGATACAGCAGGAGACGGGACTACAACTTCTGCTGTTCTGGCTCAGGCAATATTCAATAAAGGATTAAAGCTAATATCCGCAGGAGCAAACCCAGTAAATATAAGATATGGAATAGAAAAGGCAGTTCAAAAATGTGTAGAAGAACTCAAAAAAACAGCAAAAGAAGTAAAAACAAGAGATGAAATAGAAAGCGTTGCCAAAATAGCTTCAAATCAAGATCAAGAAATAGGNAAAATAGTCGCAGATGCAATAGAAAAAGTAGGAAAAGAAGGTGTAATTACAATAGAAGAAGCAAAAGGAACAGAAACAACATGGGAAGCAGTAGAGGGTATGCAATTTGATAGAGGTTATCTTTCTCCTTATTTTATAACAGATCCTGATAGAATGGAATGCGTCCTTGAAGATCCATACATACTCATACACGAAAAGAAGATATCTTCTGTAAAAGATATGGTTCCTCTTCTGGAGCAAGTAGTAAGAGAAGGGANACCGCTTCTTATAATAGCGGAAGATGTAGAAGGAGAAGCCCTTGCTACTTTGGTCGTAAACAAATTAAGAGGCGTTATAAAATGCTGTGCAGTAAAAGCCCCAGGATTCGGTGAAAGAAGAAAAGCTATGATGGAAGATATAGCAATACTCACNGGTGGAAGGTTTATAGCAGAAGAACTTGGAATAAAACTTGAAAGTGTGCAACTTTCGGATCTTGGAAAAGCTAAAAAAGTTGTAGTTGACAAAGAACATACGACAATAATAGGTGGTGCAGGTAAGAAATCAGAAATAGAGGCAAGGATAAACCAGATAAGAAAAGCTATACAGGAAACGACATCAGATTACGATAGAGAAAAACTCCAAGAGAGACTTGCAAAACTTGCAGGCGGTGTAGCTGTGATATATGTTGGCGCACCGACCGAACCAGATATGAAAGAGAAGAAAATGAGAGTAGAAGATGCTGTAAATGCCACAAGAGCAGCTGTTGAAGAAGGTATCGTCCCAGGTGGTGGAGTAGCGCTCCTAAAATGTATCCCAGCTCTTGAAAAACTTATAGAGGAAGAGAAAAACGATGATTTAAAACTCGGTATAAAGATAGTCAAAGAGGCTCTTGAAGAGCCAGCAAGATGGATAGCAAGAAATGCGGGATTTGAAGGTTCCATAGTCGTTGAAAAAATAAAAGAAGCGATAAGAAAAGATCCGAAATCAAACTTTGGATTCGACGCTCTCAGAGGTAAGTTTGTAGATGATATGTTAAGTGAGGGAATAATAGACCCAGTAAAAGTTACAAGGTCGGCANTTCAAAATGCAGCTTCGGTAGCAGCACTACTTCTTACAACNGAAGCTCTTGTTGCAGAGAAACCAAAGAAAGAGGAGAAATTCCCCCAAACACCACCTCCTGAAATATAATGAATAAAAAACTTCAAGCCGCTTCTCTCCCAGCTATCCCAGTAATCCTTGCAGGCGGTGGAGGGAAGCGGCTCTTCCCACTATCTACAAAACAAAAACCTAAATATCTCCTTAAAATAAATTCACCAAAAACACTCCTTGAAGAAACCATTGAAAGAGCTATCAAAATCCAAGAAAAAATAAATAAAACTCACAGGTATTCTAAAAACTTTCCAATAGTTCTCGTTGCAAACATCAAACAAAAAAAAGCAATATCTTCTATTATAAGAAAATTCAGAAAAGTGAAAATTATGGAAATATATGAACCTCTGATGAAAAATACTGCTCCTGCAATATACTTTGCAGCAAAAAAAATATCGGAAAAATTTGGAGATTGCGTCATGATCGTTATGCCATCAGACCATAAAATTGAAGGTGACGAAAATTTTCTAAAATCTGCTCAATCTGCATACGAGGCTGCAAAACAAAATTTTATAGCAACTTTCGGAATAGTTCCTACCCATCCTGAAACAGGATACGGCTACATAAAAATATCAAAGTATAACCCCCTGATAAGCGTAAACGGAATTCAGGTGTTCAAAGCAGAAAAATTCACAGAAAAACCCACAAGAGAAAAAGCTGAAGAGTATTTAAAATCAGGAGAATATTTTTGGAACAGCGGTATATTTGCATTCAAATCTTCTGTTATTTTAGATGAACTCAATAAATTCACAAAGATACCCGAAACTTTTGAAAAATACCAAGTAAAAAAAGCTTATGAGATAGTTGAAGAAATTTCAATAGACTACGCAGTATGTGAAAAATCAGATAAAATAGTCTGCATACCCGCAAATTTCAGATGGTCAGATATAGGATCCTTCAAAGCTATAAAAGAATTTTATAAAACAGATGAAAAAGGAAATGCAGGAAACGCAATCTTTGAAGATTCAGAAAACTCATTCGTGATCAGAGAAGATGTAAAGAAAAATGGNAAATCAAAGAAAACAAAAATGAAAAGAGAAAAATATAAAAAAATAATACTTTTTGGTGTCAAAGATTTAGCATTAGTTGAAACTGAAAATTTCCTTGTAGTTTTCCCCATAGATAAAAGTCAAAGCATTAAAAAATTGGCAGAAAAATACGATAAGTAGTAAAAGAGAAAATGTCCAACGAAAAAATATACTTCGTAGTATACACAACCGGATTTTCNGGAAGTCTTTTTCTCTCAAAAGTGTTAAACTCTCACAAAGACGTATTCTGCCTTCATGAATCAGAGATGTTNGAGGCAATAAANATAAAAGAAGATGGGGAGATAGAGACGAAATTTTTCTTTGAACTTGAAGAAAAAGAAAAATTTGCAAGACACTTCTTCTTCATGTCACCATTTTTACANCATTATTANANCGGATATAAAGCCGTAGGTTCNGTTGAAACAGGAAGATTTTATCCTCGTCCCGCAATAAAAATTTTGAAAGATTTCGCAAAATACAAAAATGAAATGTTAAAAGACAGCGGAATTCAGCTGAGCTTCAAAATAGGTTTCCTCCTACGCTCACCTATAAAAGTTGTAAATTCATTTTCAAAAGAATTTGAAAAAATCTTGAATATAATATTGNACCAAGGAATGAAAGAAAAAATAAAAAAACTTGATAAATTTTTTGGAGGTGTAATAGGATACGCAAAAGAACAAGAATATATATCAGAATATGAAATATCAAATCTACTTGATAAATTTAAAAATCCTCATCACAGAATTTTCTTCTCAACAACCCTATGTGTTATGACATTTATAAAGGAAGNAGTAAGGAGCATCTATGATGAAGAAAAAGGTATAATTCTTTTCAGACTTGAAGATAGAGAAAAAAAAGAGCTATTCGAAGAAAATCTAAGAAAGTTAACAGGTCAAGAGTACAAGTTAGATGNTAAAATAATTGAAGAGAGAGTAAATCAGAAGCACGGGTCAGAAAATGAATTTCAGATTTTGTCCGAGTGGGGAGAAGAAAAAACAGAAATATTCTTTGAAGTTATGCATAAATGCCAAGAAGAAATAAAAACTTTAGGATATAGTTATATCTTTCCATCTACTCTCTAATCCGGNTCACATATTTTATCGGAGCACAACTGATACATCTTCCCATCTTCATAGAACCTTTTCTGCATCTCGATAATTTCTTTTATTCTTCGGGGAACCTCGTGAGGTGCTACGAAATCTCCAGAATATTCTAATGGCCACCACTTTTTTACAACTGTTGAAACCATATCAGATGGGGGAGGAACATTACTATCAGCAGGGAGTTTATTTACTTTTGCGTCAACTTGTAAAAATCCAGAACCTTCGAAAGGAGCATCCCTGAACTCAATACCAAAAGTTTCAGCAACTGGACGATTTATCCCAGGAATTCCAGCAGTTCTCACATATGTTTCTGTTGAAAAATTAGCAACTTGCTCATCATAAAGGGCCATCCTATAAAATATTTCTTTTGGAACAATATCAAATTTTTGACTTCCTTTTGTAATATATGGTGCGAAAGTTATCGGATCAACTATATCAAAAATAATCTGTGCCAAACCTATAATTTTTTTAAGTTCAAGCTCCGCGTTTTCATCCAGATATCCAAAAAGTGCTTTAAGTCTATCCCAACTTACATTTCTCTCAAGCATAGATGTCCATATAGATCCACCGACATCAAGGACGCCTCTTTTGACATCTTTTGTAAGAGCCATGAATGTACCACCTTGAATGGCTCCATTAGATATACCATAGTATACCACATCTCCTATTTCTGGTAATTCCCCCGCTTTATTTTTTATTTCATCCCAGAATTCCTGCTTTTTCAGAAGTAAAGCGAGAGCCAAAAAGTTTGAATGCCCTTGTTTTAGATTTGAAACAAGATATTCAACAGTACCTATCATATTTTTTTGCTTCAAAGTAGCAAATTGAGATATAGCTTGAACTGCATCAAAATCAATACCTATCCAGTTAGTTGCTATAATGAGAACACAAATGTAATTTGCCGCATAAAGAAGATGATTTGCATCAAGCTCTTTCAAAGAACCAAATAATCCGTGCCCAAAGATCATAACTTTGATCTTCTCACCTCGATCTTTTTTCGTTTTCGCGCATTCCGGAATGTTTAAAAGAAATTTAGCTTCAAAATATTGAGATGGATCATCATATCTTGGAACACGAAATTTACCGTTAACAGATTTCATTATAAGTTTTCGATAGCTATCTGGCAAATCCTTATAATTATCTCTATCATCGTAAGGGTAAGTATTTACTTCCTCCACAACAAAGNATATTTTACTTGAATTCTCATAAATTGAGTCCCTTACCTTCTTCATATGTTCAGCGATTATTTTTTCATCAGAAGCGGTTGGAAAATCCCACGCCACAAGAATGTCGTCTTTTTTTATCCCGGCTTTTTCAAGAAAATTTACGATATCAGAAAAATGTCTAATCCAAAAGTCAGGGTCCTGATTTGAATTAACAAAAGCTATTTCTTTTCCTTCAACAAAAGCTTTAAAGAAAGATGGTTGAGCTAAATCTTGTCCATCATCACTTTTTATTCCTTTCTTTATAACAACGACATACCTTGAAGAAGGTTTCATCCTTTTAAGAGGTCTTATATAAAGTACCTGGTAAGGTGGCTTTGCCCTTGAGTCTGGCTCAACAAAAATAGGGATTCTTTCACCGGTTTCCCACTCTATAAGTTGAACCAAAGAGTTAGCAGATAGGGTTTCCTGTGGTTTTGGTAAATCTTGGCGAGAAAAACCCTTGGGATGCCAGAAAATTATCTGATTAGCCGGAGAGAACCCATCAAAAGAGTTCACAAAAGATAAATCAAGGGGGGGGGTATCCATCAGGGATATCCACAAGTTCAGCAGGGACTGATACTTTACCTGAGAAAAAAAACTGAGTAAAAGGGAACGGGAAAAAACATTCGCTTTTTACCTCATCGGGCATATCATCATATCTTGATAATATGTTGCAATTTTGAGAAGGAAAGGATAAAGTAATGTATTCTTTTTTCTCCTTTTGTGAGCAGCTTTGGTGAAAAAAGATAAAATAGAATAATAATAATAAGCTAATAAAAAAAACAAACTTATACCTCTCCATATCCAAAAATTTTAAAAAATCCTTCAAAAATTAATCAAGATTTACAAAATGAAAAGGAAAATTAGACAAAAAATTCAAAATCTAAAAATACAAAAAATTCAAAATTTAAAAATAAAAGAAAGTTTAAGCGGTTAGTTTTGTAAAATTTGTCTTATGAAGGTATGGAAAGCGTTATCAATACTGAATGTTATATTATGTGCCATAATATTGGTTTACTTTATAGTATCTGATATACCATCATCACCCTTCATTTTAGGTCAAAACAATTTTCCCCATACCATAATAAAAAAATTAATTGGGGGATTGTTCCTTTCTCTTGGATATCCTTTTATATTTTTGATTTTCGGTCTTATGCTGTTCAACTCTCTTTTTGCTCTTGAAAAAATAAAAAACCCTCTACCAATTTTGAGTGTTATATCAGTGGTATTTCTGCTGGCAGGTATAGCATCAACCATAAATAATCAATTCGGAGGTATAATAGGCATTTATATATCTGAACTCATAAAAAAATTAGGGATAAGCGAAAATCTATCTATTTCAATATTATCGTCTGCAATCTTTGCAATATCCATCCTCACCTTTTTTCCATACTTTTCAAGACAAATCCAGAAAGTAAGAATCAAAGGAGAAGGCACTGCCGTAAGCTCAAAATCAATGACAAACACACAAGTATTGAGCAAAAAAGGTTATCAAAATGAATATGATGAAGAAAATCAAAAACCATCACCAGATGATAATAAAGTAAAAAGCGAAAAAGAAAGCAAAACGATACTTTTAGATGAAACATCGCATACAACCCAAATTATAAGGTTAGATGAGCAAAATAAAATAGAAGAACACAAATATGATTATTCCAAGGGCTATGAGAGAAACGAATATAAGGCTCAAATAAGAAATCAAAAACAAAAAAATGAAAGCCAATCGTCAGAAAATGGGATAGAAAATGGAGAAGAGACAGAAGTTATGGAAGAAAAAAAAGATATCTTCCAACTCCCACCACCATCTTTGCTCGATGAACCCGAATCAGTAGAATACGATCCTCCAGAGGTCCTGACAAAAGTTGCGAGGGAATTAATAGATGTTCTCAACTCATTCGGCATAAAGGGGAGAATAATATCTATGATGTCAGGACCTGTTGTGAACTTTTTTGAATTCATACCAGAAAGTGGGATAAGGGCAACAAAGATAGTTTCTCTTGGAGATGATATAGCAATAGCTATGAGACTACCAGGGATAAGAATAGTTGCACCTGTACCGATAAGCGGAGCAGTAGGATTTGAGGTCCCAAGAAAAAAAAGAAATATTGTGAGGTTAAAAGAAATTTTTGACACGCCAGAAGCGAAAAAAATGAAAATTCCTCTGACATTAGGAAAAGATATATATGGAAGACCATTTGTCGTAGATTTACACAAACTCCCGCATTTACTTGTAGCTGGAACAACTGGATCCGGAAAAAGCGTATTATTAAACACAATAATCGTTAGCTTACTTATGAGATTCACCCCTGACCATTTGAAATTTATTCTTGTTGATCCAAAAATGCTTGAATTTTCACTTTATAGCGGTATTCCAAATCTTGTAACAGATGTTGTAACGAGCTCAAAAGGAGCGATAGANGTTTTAAGGTGGGCAGTAGAAGAAATGATGAGAAGATATCAAGCGATGAAGAAGGTAAAATCAAAAAACCTTGATGACTTTATAGAGAAAACAGGAGAGGAAATGCCGAGAATAATCGTTGTAATAGATGAGTTCGCGGACCTCATGGTAACATCAGCAAAGAAAGTTGAAGAATATGTCATGAGACTATCACAGATGGCAAGAGCTGCCGGAATACATCTTATACTGACGACGCAAAGACCTTCAACGGACGTTGTGACCGGGATAATAAAATCAAATTTGCCAGCAAGAATAGCTTTAAGAGTTTCTGATAAAGTGAATTCACGAGTTATTTTAGATGCGAACGGAGCAGAAACACTGCTTGGACAAGGAGATTTTCTTTTCTCCATGCCAGGGATAACTCCTCAAAGAGGACACGCTGCTTATACATCAGACGAAGAAATAATGAAAATAGTAGATCATCTCAAATCTCAGAGAGAACCAGAATATATTGAAATCGTATCAAAAGATGAAGAGGAAGAAATGCTTATATCAGCGGAGTTTGAGGACAAAGACGCTAAATTTAAAGAAGCTATAGAAATTGCAAAAAACTACGGCCAAATTTCAATATCTCTTTTACAGAGAAAACTTGGAATAGGATTTAACAGAGCCGCAAGAATTGTAGAAGAAATGGAAGAACTTGGAATAGTAAAAAGACATGATAAGAAATTAATATATATAGGACTACCTAAAACAGACGTCCATCACGAGGGAAACAATATCGCAGATAACAATTCATAATTATTATTATCACTATTAACAATACCTAAAATTTATCTCACATATTTTTTAGTTTTACTACTCGAAAAATATCTTCATGTATGCGAATATTTTTATTCACTCCCCAGATGTTTTTTGAGGAAATCAACCATCATAGCCCACGCATCTTTTGCCGATGGTTCATGATATACTTCTGGTCTTTTTTCATTCAAAAAGGCATGATTGACACCAGGATAGACTTTGAGTTGCACCTCAACTCCATTTCTCCAAACCTTTTTTGAAAGTTCAATAACATCGTCGTTGTTCACAAATTCATCCTTTTCAGCAAGAATAAAGAATATTGGTATTTTTATATTTTCAGGCTTTATTGGGGCAAGTTGTGGGAGGCCATAAAATGGGCAAGCAGCGTCCAAAATATCAGAAAAAACAGAGGCAAAGTACATAGTCAAAGTTCCTCCACAACAAAATCCAATTACTCCAACTTTTTTCGGTGAGACCTTATCTAAACTTTTCAGATATTCAACTGCAACCTTAAAAACATTTGATACCTCTTCAAGACGATTTTGGAACATATCTGTCATAAGCTGACCAGCATCATTAGGATTATCTACCACTTTACCCTTATATAAATCTAATCCCAAGACAGCAAAGCCTTCTTTTGATAGTCTATCCACAACCCCCTTTATCTGCTCATTCAGTCCCCACCATTCATGTAAAACTATTACAGCAGGAGCCCTCTTTCTGGGAACAGAAAAATANCCCATTATATCTATCCCATTCTTTTGAAACTTTATATTCTTCCCCATTGCAATTACACCTCCTTTCTTCTTTTTATTTTATCTTATCTTCTTTTTTTATTTTATCTTATGAAAATATTTTTTGGGATTTGTAAAAAATTCACAGCTAACAAGAATTACTCTAACAAGAATTACTTATTACATACTAACGCAAATCTACCAAGAGTATTTTTATTTTTCATTTTTAAGTGCGAATCAAGGGCTTTTTCAAGAGGGAACTCTTCCGAAATAATAGGTCGTACCTTCCCCATCTCAATAAGGCGGAAAAGATTTTNNAGCTCATTCTGATTTATACCTACCGAACCTTTCAATTTCAGTTCTCTTACAATAACCATACCCGGATTGAGTTGGTACCTATCTACCTTTATGTTCCCTATGAGAACGAGGATCCCACCTAATTTTAGACTTCTTATAGCTCCCTCAAGCCCAACGGAACCAGTGTTTTCTATTACAACATCAACTCCTCTACCNTCTGTTCTTTTCATTACCTCCTCGTTAAATCTCATGTCTTCTGATAAAATTACCTCATCCGCTCCGAACTCCTTTAGCTTCTCAACCTTACTTTGAGATGAAGTTACAGCTAAAACAAATGCTCCGTGTGCTTTTGCTATTTGAATTGCATGCAAACCAACTCCTCCGCTTGCGCCTGTTATAAGCACAACATCTCCCGATTTAACCTCCCCCTGATGAGCAATCGCTCTATATGCGGTTCCAACCGCACAAAAGATTATAGAAAGTTGAGAGTAAGATAAACTCTTTCTCAGATTTTCCGGAACCTTTACAAAAGCAGACCAGTGAGCTTTAACATATTCAGAGTATCCCCCTGGCATGGTCTGAACAAATCTACCTGCCCTTGTACAAAGGTTATCTTTCCCAGAAAGACATAGCTCACATCTTCCGCAAAATGGTCCGTGTCTTGATATAACAATATCCCCTTCTGAAAAAGGTGGTATATCATTATTTCCCGCTTTTATCTTTTCAACAACACCGCAAATTTCATGTCCGGGAACGGTTGGAAGAATTGTATATTTGAAACCTCCTTGTATGTCTATTATATCTCTATAACACACACCGCATGATAAAACTTTTACAAGTACTTCTCCCTCCGCCAGTTCGCCTATATCAAACTCTTTAAATGATACCCCTTCGTACCCAAACTTTTCAAGAACCCATGCTTTTGTTTTCATTTTATAAAATTGTAATTGTGCTCAGAAACAAGTTATAATTTACCTAATACCTTGATTTTTGGATAAGATGAAGATCGTTCAATTTTTAATTTATTTATTTTATTATTATTTTTTATTTTTTTATTTCTTTGTCCTCTGTTTCTCTACCTTTTCCGTTTATCCCATTGGAGTAATTACTATTTCCCTTAGATAAATCTTCACCTTTTTCTTCATCGTATCCAGTGAAACCTTCTACTTTCTCTTTGTATTTCCCTTTTTTCAAATCGATGTAATACTTAATTTTCTCTTCTGAGTAGCTTATTCTTGGATGATAAAATTCAATAAGAGTTTCTACCATTGCAGATTTTATTTTATTTAGCTGTTCAAATGTTACTGGGGCATTATCAAATTGTTTCATTTCCATCTTCTTTGAGACGATTCTATCAACAAGCTCACTTATCTTTGTTGGGGTTAATTCTTCAACAGAGCGTAGAGCAGCTTCGCACGAATCNGCTATCATCAATATTAGAGTTTCAATGCTACGGGGAGAAGGTCCAGGATATCTTACTTCAAATTTTAAATTCTCTTCTTCAGATGCCTTAACAAAGAATTCTGGATAAGTCGTTCCATGATGTTCTTTTATAAAATCTATGATTCTTTCCGGAATATTGTATGATCTTGCGAGTTTTACTCCGTCTTCAACGTGCTTTATAACAACTTTCGAACTTAATGGTGGATTTATTTTAAGATGTTTTTCTAAACCTTTCAAGTTTTCTATAAAGTATGCAGGTCTAATTATTTTTCCTATATCGTGGTAAAGAGCAGCGCACCTTACAAGTTCCGCATTCACACCTAATTTTTCCGCCACCGAATGAGCTATATCAGCAACAAATATTGAATGATGAAAAGTTCCGGGAGCTCTCTTTCTCAATTGAACCAAAAGAGGATTTTCCAAATCTTGCAAATCAAAAAGGTAAAAAGGAGTAAGTATTCTGAATGCTCTTTCTATAAAATACACTAAACCAACAGATATAAAAGGAGAAAACAAGGATGAAATNAAGAAAAAGAAAGATTTGATAAACCAATTCCCCAAAATCAAAGATAGAATTAGCCCAAATAAGCCGTAAAAAATCCCAACCTTGAAAATAGAGATCCTCCTCCTTGCACCCTCAAGAGCAGATAAAATGACAAAAGAAGAAATAAACCAAATAAAAGAAAGAGAAAAATCTCTGTGAAGAAAAAATGAAATGAGGGAACAAAAAGAAGATATGTAAATAGTTTTTGTCTTACCAAAAATATAAAATAGTGTTGAAGGAAAAACAAAAAACGGGAAAGCATATATAAAGCCTTGCTGAATACCTCCCTCCAAATCGATATTAGCCTGAACTTTAAGGAATGAATATATTAAAAAGGAAAAGATTAAAAAAGCAGCCACAAAAACTGCTTTTTCTCTAACACTAAAATCTTTGAACACGAAAAGAGATGTTAAAAAAGAAATTAAAAATGGAAACCTTACCTTCTCCGAAAGCTCAAAGTTAGAAACAAGAAGAGAAAATATTATGGACGATAAAAAAAATAAAAAAATATGAGAATATCTATGCAAAATCAGTTCTTTTACCATATCTACTTCTTTAATCTTGTTTTCTTTACTCCTTATTTTTTCTTTCTTACCTCATCACTTACTCCGACCTAAAAGCTAAAAAATATATTTTATATCTTAGTACCAGAAATAATCAAAATCAAGAAAGAAACAACAAATAATAAGAATACAAGAAAGCTCAAATAACAAAGTATCAAAGAAATGTTTTAGAATTTTCCATACAATTTGCTTATATTTTTTAGTATGAACAAAATAGAAAGAAAAATAAAACCAATTCTATCTCTAATTATTATAATACCAACACTCATACTCTTCACAGAATGCAAAAATAAAAAAGAACAAAACATAAACGAAATAATCCTAATGGGGAAAGAGAGGCTAAAAGAATCTGATTTTCAAGGTGCTGTCCAAATCTTCTCAGAAGGGATAAAAAAAGAACCAAATAACCCGGAAGTTAGATTTGGNATGGCTCTATCTTTAACAGGATTGCTCCTTAAAAATATTCAAGATGTTGTTANTGAATTAGGNAATGCGATAGTACAGCTTATATCTGGATTCTCTCCACCATCAAAACACATAAGCCCCAACCAAAATGAAATTCCAACAGAAACAACAATAAACACAATCCTNGANGATATACTTCAGGCAAACATAATTTACATTTCAGAAAAAATAATTGAAAATTTAGAAATTCCACGAAAAGAAAAAAANTGGAACTTCAAAGTAGATAAACTTTCATGGAGAGTTGAATTTCAGGGAAAAGAGATATGGAGATTGGACCTTGACGGTATAGAATTTGATAATGCTGATGCAAACCTATTATACGGGACATTAAAAGCAGCTCAAGGATTTATAAAGCTTATCCTTTCAATAGATCTTGACCTTAAATTAGAAAACATAGTAAGGACTTACTCGTTTATTCAAGAACTCGGTGGAATAAGTGGTATTTCTGNAAGAGATGTTATTATGAGAATCATTCCATTTTTGTTAAATGAAAGAGAAAATCTTTTAGGTATAGAACCTACAAAAGGTAAAATATATTGGAAACAAGTTCCAGAACTTTTCATAAGCTCATCAGAAGCCTTTATTCAAATGCTTGATTCAATTGCACAAGAAACAGATGCACAGGAGGATGATTTCATAGCACCAGCCGACGAAAATACATTTGCTATACCTACATCCTCTGATTCTATTTTCAAAGANGAANAACTTTCAGATNANTTCGGANAACGCCCAAGATCAAAACTTGAAATACCACCAAGTNTAAAAGATGATTTCTCTCAAATCTCAAAAAGCTTTCAAGGGAAAGAAAGAGTATCTTGGCAATCGTTAATAAATGTAGTAGTAACATTTGGTATAGGAATTGTCAGAACTGGGATATTTGATGAACTTATAAAAAGTTTAACATCATATATAACAGGAGCAGGTCTGCCTCAGGATGTTGCGGGAAACTTGCTTCAATTCGTGAATCCTCAAATAATTTCTTCACTCATAACCGGTATAATACCAAATGAAATAGAGTTTGACTTTCAAACTTTTTTCTCATCAGAAGGCGGAATAAGAGCAATATTACCAGCTTGGACGGATGATAATAAATTCATATTTGAATGGGAGTGCTTCTCTGACTCCCCAGGTATAGTACCGCTTGCAGAAAGCAATCCTATCTTCGAGCTATTTTGCAAAGTACCAAAAACCTCATATTGTTTTGAGAGAAAATATACAGGGACATGCGATATAAAACTTCAAGAATGCAACGAAACTCTAATTAAACCTCAAGAAGAAACATGCCAACTATATTGTCCAATAGAAGCTCAAAATTGTCATGGGGGCAGGAAGATTACAGCTGAAAGTTTGCGAACTGATGGACGAAACAACAGAAAAGTGTCTAAAATACTGTACAGAAACNAAAATTGTAAAACTAACCTCCGGAGAATCTCAACAACTTTGTATATCAACAATAAGATTTGATGATTCAGAACATTTCTATCAAGATTTCCCAAAAAGATATATNCCCGGAAAAGGGGTAAAAATTCCAACACCGATAAAGAAAGACGGATTAGTCACTGTATTCCCATATATTGGATTTCAATCACCAGATTTTTCTGGACTTTTATACATAAATTCANGTTTTCTCTCAAGATTTTCAAAAGATGTACCAATATCAGGCTTTAAGAAACCAGACCAGTTTGAAATAAATCTTTTTATTCAGATAATAGGAACAAATTTAGAGAGACTGCTTGCTCAATCCGGAATAATATAATATAAGAAAGCTATGTTTGAGTTAATGGATCACACAGGTGAAGCNGGATTTATAGTGAGAGCGAAGACAAAAGAAGAAATTATCAGAGATTCAATAGATGCCTTATACCAACTTTATTTTGGAGAAGATAAACTTCAAGAAAAAAAAGAGCTGGAAAAAATATATGAAGAGACAAAAAATAACAGCAAAAACAAAATTGTAGAAAAAATAAGATTGAAAATAAAATCAGATGGCATAGATTTTACTGATGCATTAATTACACTTCTTAATGAAATAGTTTTCCTTTTCGATACAAAAAAGATCACACCATTTAGATTAGAAGGAGTTAAGATGATTGAGAACGAGGATAAAACCGAAATNGAAGCAGAGATATTATTTGATAGACTCAAAGATAGTGGCCTCCTTCCAAAAATCTATATTAAAGCAGTAACATACGGAGGCGCNGAGCTGAAAAAGGAAGAAGATTATTTCGTCTTACCAATAATNNTTGATATATAAAACTCAAACTTATATTTACTGACTATCTATTTTTCTTGTAAATTCATTCNGGGAGAATAGTTTTTGCAAAATTAAAATGATGTACAAATTTTTCTTTTTGCCAATATTTTCTTTTCTTCTTATTTTCATTTACTCGCAAGATGTTTTTGCATGGGGGCCAGGCGCCCATCTTGGAATAACTTCTGCAATAGAGCTTGCAAAAATAGGTAGCACAATAGCAAAAATATGCGAAAAATTTTACCCACAGTTTCTATGGGGAAGCATTATGGCAGATATAATCATAGGCAANAATTTTTCAAACTGGAAACAACATCCACATAACTGGGAATTTATATTTTCGCTGTTTTTCAAGGCATCGGAAGATTACAAGAAATCTTTTATGATAGGTTATATGACACATCTTGCGCAAGATATAGTTGCTCATAATTTTATGATCCCGGAATTTGCAGTTGCCAGCACTTTTTTCAATGATATACCCAAAAATCTATCTATACTACATTTTAAGGTTGAAAGAAAGGCAGATGAACTCGTAAATCCACAAGTGTGGGAACAAATAAGATATTTCCAATCTTTACCGGAAAATAGAAGATGCGTTGAATTCCTTGAAGAAAACCTCAACGGAACAATATTTGGTTCATCAAAAACAAATAGCAGAATTTACTTAAAGATTCTCTCAGTAAATGTAGTAAAGGAAATCATAAAAACAAAGTTCAAACTAATCCGTAACGGAAAAGACCAAAAAGACAAAAATATATATTCAAAAACCATTGGAGAATATTTTTCTATGGCTAAAAAAACCTCTGAAGATTTCCTTAAAAATTTTGAAAGATCTAAAATGGTTCTCATAGATCCAACAGGAACAGAAGCTATATATTTTGCAAACTCCCTAAAAAATTCAGTTTTAAAAATAAAAAAGAAAAAGGGAGAATTTGACGAAGAAAAATTTTTAAGGCTACTTAGTGAAGTTCAACCTCCTATCTTCGGAAAAAGAACTCCCGTACTTTTCACCCTAAAAAACTCATCATAATTAACAATGTCTTGAAATGTTTTTGTACCTGNCTCATCTAAAAGCGAATGAAAACCAAAACTTCTGGAGATTTTCAAAGCTGTTTCCGGACAGAAAGGATATATCATAAATGTTATTATCTTAATAAGATATGAAAGGTTGTAAATAATCTTTTCCGCATCCTCAACATTTCCCATTTTCAATTTTGCCCATGGTGCTTGGGAATCTATAAACTTATTTGAAAAAGCTACAAGCGATGAAAAATAAGATAAAGCTGAAAATAGGTCCATATTTTCAATTGCTCTTTTCCACAAAGAGAGCAATTCTTGTGGAGAAAAATCTCCAAAATTTGGTAACCCCAGCTTTCTTACCCCGGAAGGAAANTTAGATTCCGCAAATTTTGCAACACGCAGGACAAGATTTCCAAAATCTTTTGCCAAATCATTCTCATACCTTGACTTTATTGCTTCCTCAGAGAAGTCTCCATCTTGCCCAAAGGGAGTTTCCCTGAACAAAAAGAACCTCAAAGCATCGGCTCCAAAAACCGATGATATCTCAAAGGGATCGACAACATTTTTCAGAGACTTTGACATCTTCTGCCCCTGAACCTTCCACCAGCCGTGAGCAAAAACTAATCTGGGCAACTCAAGATCAACCGACATAAGGAACATCGGCCAATACAAAGCGTGAAATTTCAAAATATCTTTCCCAACAAGATGTAGATCTGCTGGCCAAAACTCCATTTTATCTCCATCAGGATACCCCAGAGCAGAGACATAGTTTATTAGAGCATCAACCCAAACATAAATCGTAAAATTTTCATCATCAGGAACTTGAATCCCCCACTGAACTCTGTTGCGCGGGCGAGATATTGATATATCTCCAATATCATCAAGCGCATTAAGGACTTCCCTTTGTCTGAAATCCGGTTTTACAAAGTTTGATTTTGTTATAAACTCTTTGAGCTTATCTTTGTATTTTTGGACTGAGAAGAAATAGCTTTCTTCCTCTAAAACTTCCACCGGCCTCCCACAAGATGGGCACTTCCCATCCTCTACCTGCGAAGATGGAAAAAATGATTCGCAAGGGATACAATACCATCCTACATATTTTCCTTTGTATATATCTCCTTTCTCTTTCATTTTTTTCCAAAAATAAATAACCGCTTCCTCATGCTCCGGATCNGTNGTTCTTATAAATTTATCGTAAGATATGTTCAGTATTTTCCATAGCTCCTTGAATCTCTTGTGAGTTTCATCTGCTAATTCTTTTGGAGAGATCCCTTTTTCTTCTGCTGCTTTCTCAATTTTTTTACCGTGTTCATCTGTTCCTGTAAGAAAAAATACCTTATAACCAAAAAGCCTTTTGAACCTTGCAATAATATCCGCTGCAATCGTAGTGTAAGCATGCCCAATATGAGGAACATCATTTACATAATATATAGGAGTAGTTATGTAAAATTTTTCCATATCTTTTTATTTTTTATTGTGCAGATTTTTTATTCAAAACCACAAGAAAAAATACTATTAATCAGATGAGAAAAGGTAAAGTTTATATAGTAGGAGCAGGGCCTGGGGACCCTGGACTTGCAACTATAAGATGTATAGAAATCCTGAAAAAATCAGATGTTGTAATATATGACCATCTGATACCACAAGATATTCTTATATATGCTGAAAATGCGGAAAAAATATATGTAGGAAAAGAAGCTGGAAAACATACCCTCCCACAGGAAAAAATAAATGAACTTTTAGTTCAAAAAGCAAAAGAAGGTAAAAAAGTAGTGAGGCTCAAAGGAGGGGATCCTTTTATATTTGGAAGAGGCGGTGAAGAATGCGAATACCTAAAAGAAAATGATATAGATTTTGAGGTAGTTCCGGGTGTATCATCNTTCTATTCTGTTCCNGCNTACGCAGGTATCCCAATAACCCATAGAGATTTTGTCTCATCTTTTGCAGTTATAACTGGNAGCGAAGCTGAGGGGAGGGAAAGAATAGATTTTTCCTCTATATCAAAATGCGGGACATTAGTTTTCCTTATGACCGTAAAACCTCTTCAAAAAATAGTAAGCAAATTACTAGAAAATTTGCCACCTTCTACACCTTGTGCATTAATAGAAAATGGAACAACACCTCTGCAAAGAACAATACTATCTACATTAGATAAAATAGTAGAAAAAGCAAAGGAAGAAAAAGTGAGCCCACCTGCAATATTCATAGTAGGAGATGTTGTGGGAATGAGAGAAAAAATAAGCTGGTTTGAGAAAAAACCTCTATTCTCCAAAAAAATCGTGATAACCCGTCCTATCAGACAATCATATTCAATGTCAAAATTAATTAGAGAACTTGGAGGACTTCCCATATTATTCNCATCGGTAAAAATAGTCTTTAACGAAAAGCACGAAGAAAATATTAGAAGTTTCTTAGAGGAAGTTCAACAAAAAAGAATAGATGAAAGAAACGATACGGTTTTAGTTTTTACGAGCCAAAATGGTGTGGAGAAATTTTTTTCTTTTCTTTTCAGCAAAGGAAAAGATTCAAGAACAATCTGGGGAATGAAGGTGGCAGCAGTTGGAGAAAAAACAGCTTCATCTTTAACCGAATTCGGTATCATTCCAGATATAATACCCCACAATTTTACAACAGAAAACCTATATGAAGAATTAAAAGTAAGACCTGAAAAAAATGTTATATTTTTGAGAGCAGAGAAAGTAAGAAATATTGAAAGCAAACTGACCCAAATCGGGAAAAATGTAAAAACCATTGATATATATTCAATAGAAAAAGAAGAAAAAACAAAAGAAGATATAGAAGAATTAAAAAACATAAATCCTGATATCCTGACATTTACGTCTTCCCTCTCCTTTTTATATTTTCTTGAATTTTTTGAAAAGGAATGGATACAAGATAGAGTAATAGCTTGTATAGGAGAAGTTACAGCAAAAACAATAGAAAAACATGTCAAAAAACCAGAAATAATATCAAAAAAACAAACGGTAGAATCTCTCGTAGAAGAAATCGTAAAGTTCTATGTTAAACAAAATGAATTTTAAAGTGCCAAATGAATTTTAAAGTGTCAGGATAATCAATGAAAAATCAATAGACGAATAAAGGCTTCTCATCAGTTATTATTTGATCAAAATTTTTCAGATCCTCTACAAAGAATTTTGGTTTAGATATACAGGCTCTATAAACTTCGGGAGTAAGGAAGCGGGTTTCAATTTGAGATAAGACTTTCTCTACCTCCTCATTAGGTACCTCTTCCGGTTTCCTTGAAACACATCCGAAAGTGAATGCCCAGCTTAACATAAATGATTTGAGATATGTCCAAGCGAAAGAAACTTTCGGGAATACTTTCTCCAAAGTCTTATACATAGCGAGCAAGAACTTTGAACCGCCCGGGAAAATTGTATTTGATTGTATTGCAACNACTCCCCTTTCAGTAAGTCTATTTTTTACCTCCNACATGAACTGTTTTGTGAAAAGAAGATAAGAAGGACCATATTCAAGTGGGTCAACAGTGTCTATTATTATTACATCGAATTTTTCGTGACTATTTTCTATGAATTTTCGCCCGTCTTCAAAAAAGACCTCAACACGAGGATCAAAAAAGGAACCTTTGTTTATATGATTGAGATATTCTTTGGATATTTCAACTACCTCTCTATCTATATCTACAAGAACACATCTTTTGACACTTTTATATTTTAGGACCTCTCTGAGCGCACATCCGTCTCCACCCCCTAATATAAGTACGGTTTCTGGACTACCACATGTTATCAGAGGTATATGNACCAAAGGTTCGTGGTATAAAAATTCATCGAGTTCCGCAATCTGTACTTTTCCATCTAATATCAGTGCAAGTCCAACCTCTTCGAGGACAACAAGATCTATTTGTTGATATTCCGTTTTTTTAGATAATATAACCTCTTTTATAGAGTAGAAAAATCCTGATGATTTATCTGTCCAATCAAAGTAGAATTTGCATCTCATCGGTTCTGATTTCCTCATTTCCTCTATCTTTTCTATTGGATTTCATTATCTTTTCTATTTTGGATATATTCCCTCTATCAGCCCGGAATAAAACTAACTCCTTTGTTTTGAACTTACGAGCTATCTCCCTGACAGCAGGTTCTGGATCCTCCTCTCCGCAAGTGTAAAAGTCAAGAGCTGCATATTTTAGCTCTGGCCACGTATGTATTGCTATATGAGACTCAGATATTATCACTATAGCTGACACTCCCTGAGGTTCGAATTTCCTTGTAGCGTAATCTAAAACTGTAACTCTTACCTTTTCAGCTGATTTTATAAGAGTAGAAGTTATGAACTCAACATCATCAAGCAAAACCGGATCGCACCCGTAAAGCTCTGCTATTATGTGGGTCCCCAGAAACTTCTTTTCCACTTTTCCCCTCACCTCCACTATCTTTTTTTATTAAAACAAAACTCATAAATAAAAAAATAAAAATTTTATGAATAAAAAACTTTTTTGTTTTATAAATTTATTCTATAACAAAAAAAATTCTATAACAAAAAAAATTTTTTTTTATAATAAAGAAACCAGAATGAAAAATCAAAAAAACAAAAAATTTTAATTCAAGAAATCAAAAAAAACTTTGTATCCCTTCAATTTTTCTCTCGCTCTGACTTGTTTTTTATCCTCTCTCTTATGATCCCCAAATATATTCCTAAAATAATTCCGAAAGTATCTGCAACAATATCGAAAAAATCAGCCTGTCTTCCAGGAATAAAAGACTGAATAAATTCGTCTGTAATTGAAACAAAAAAAACTAAGAGAAATGGAACAAAAGGAGAAATCTGCCCAAATGCTCTAAAGTACATAAAAGATAAAAATCCACCCGGAATGTAATAGAAAAAATGAATGATTTTATCTAAATTTCCCAGCCCCACAGGTACACGAGATGGTAAAGANGCATTATAAATCACGCTTAAAAACCATGCAAAAAATAGAAAGCCATAAAAATAAAATCTCATAAGTANAAAAATGTAGATTAGAAACCAAAAAATATCAAAAAAAAGGAATAATGAGTAACTTCTATTTTAATGGAAGTAGGTGAAATAAATATAGGGAAAATTCTCAAAGACTACTTCCCCGCAATAGCTATAACAGTTGCAGTATTCGCCCCANTTATATTGAAAAATCCATCATTTGGAATATATTTGATATGCTTTCTTATCCCAATTTCTCCCTCAATAAGCTTAGGAGAAACAGGTGTAAGAGATATAACTTTAAGGTTTGAAGATATTTTTTTTATCATTACACTTGTTTCATGGGGTATAAGAGGTTTTTATATCCCNNNGGGAGGATATGGNACAAAAATATCAGCAATAATTTTGTTTTTCGCTTTCATATATAGTATTTCAACCTTTTTATTTTTATCACCTTTTAGATGGAAAGCGCAACTTCTTTTTCTCGCAAAGTTTATACAATATTGGCTTTACTTTATAATGAGCTATTCTCTACTCAAAAGCGAAAAAGAAATCAAAAATGTTATAATTGCTTATTTTCTTGGAGTATCAATAGCTCTAATATATTGGCTAAATGGCATCATATTAGAAGGTAAAATAGGGAATGCAGTAAGATTCCCTTTCCATAAAAAATTCGGCGGTAGGGAAAATGTAGGAATATTTGCCTTAGGGATAATGACGATAGCTTTCCCATTTATGCTTAAATCAAAAGGTATAAAGAAACTTTTATTTCCAATCGTCTTTGCATCAGCCACAGATTCCCTTTCCATAAAAAATTCGGCGGTAGGGAAAATGTAGGAATATTTGCCTTAGGGATAATGACGATAGCTTTCTCATTTATGCTCAAATCAAAAGGTATAAAGAAACTTTTATTTCCAATCGTCTTTGCATCAGCCACTCTTGTCTATTTCAGAACACTTTCAAGAGCATCATATTTAGCAGGGGTTGCTTGGCTAATTTTCCAAATATTTTTCATGAGAAGGAAAGATGTTTTTATTATATCNCTTATACTCGCTGCTGCATTCCCCTTTATAGTTCCAGATTATGTGATAGAGAGAATNAAANATACATTCCAAGGTTCAGGAGGGGGAGAAATAATAGGAGATATATATGTTGAATCATCAGTTTTCGTTAGGTGGGATAGATGGAGATGGTTCATAACNGATCAATTACCCAAAAGCCCGATTTTTGGTTTTGGAATGCTGGGAGTAGGTCTGATGGATAATCAGTTTTTCAGAGTATGGGGAGAAACAGGAACTTTAGGNCTTGCAGTCTTTATATACCTCTTATATACAATTTGGAAGTTTTTGAAAATGAANGTAAAATTAAAGTACGAAGACAAAAATATAGATGCTCTATCATTAGGTATAACTGGATGGTTTGTAGGNATTTTAGNTCATANATTAGGCGCTAACACATTCGTTATATTGCAAACAGCTGAGATGTTCTGGCTTTTACTTGGAACAGTTGCATCAGCAGAAAGGCTGCAAAAATATAAGACAATTCAAACATTCACAGAAAAATCAAATGAGCANGCACTGACNAACAAAAATTTAGCAATAACTCAATAGATTTCAAGTTCTGGGAAAATATTGTATAATAAGAATATTAAAATCCAGAGAAAAACAGATATCAATATCTGATAATCTACTATAAGCAAAGACGGGTCCTTCCCTTTATGTTCCTCTGATATTATATAATATCTTATTATACCAAACATAACCGGGATTATTGATATAAGGAGGAAAAAACTTTTTCTTTCAAGAATTATGTATAGGGTATAGAAAATTATTGTCAAAGTTGCAGAGATAACACCTATATGTTCGTAGATTTTTGAGTGCTCTCTTTCTTCTGCTTCCCGCTTCATAGAAGATATAAAGAGAGAGATAAAAAATGTAGAAGTTATAAGCCAGCTTGAGGGAGTTATTTTAGATGCCAGCCCACCGGCAATGACTCTTAAGACAAAACCAAAAGCAACAGAAAATATCCCAAGAGGNTCCGCCCCCTTGAGAAATAGCGAATATAAAATGTTCAAAAGAAAATATAAGATAATAACAGGTAGNGTAGACGAAAAATAAGATACGATCAGAGAAATAAAAAGTAAAAAGAAGGCAAAAACTAATGCTTCATTTTTAGATATTTTGAGAGAAGCCACAGGCCTNTTTCTCTTTGTAGGATGTACTCTATCTTTTTCAAAATCAATAACATCATTTATTGAGTAGACAGAAGAAGAAATAAAAACAAAGGATAAGAAAGATAGAAAAACTTTCATGAGNTTTTGCGTATCAAAAGAAAAAGAAAAGAAAATAGGAGCAAAAACAAAAATATTTTTGTGCCACTGAAAAGGTCTGGCGAGTATCAANAAATTCCAAAATTTCTCTTTCATATCTTTTAAGTTGCTCCCATAAGTTATACAGATTATCAATACTGAATTTTACATTTTTGACATAGTGAATATATAATTTTTGTATAATCGGGGCGTGGCGCAGGGGTAGCGCATTGGCATGGGGGGCCAAAGGTCGCCGGTTCAAATCCGGTCGCCCCGACACAAAAAAATGGCAATACAACTTGATGAAAAAAACTTCGACCAAGAAATAAACACAGATAAACCAATATTAGTTGATTTCTGGGCAGCCTGGTGTGCTCCTTGCAGAGCCATAGCACCAATACTTGAGGAAGTCGAAAAAGAAAACAATAAAATAAAAATAGGGAAATTAAATGTTGATGAATATCCAGATATAGCTTCAAAATATAAGGTCTTCTCCATCCCAACACTTATAATATTTAAAAATGGCAAAGAGATCGGTAGAATGGTAGGAGCTGCACCTAAAAGTAAATTGCTTCAATTTATAGAAGAAACTCTAAAAAATTCATAGGAAACAAAACCTACTAAATAATGATAAAAACACAAGAAGAATTACTCGAGATAATAAAGACAAAATATTCAAAAGTCAAAGTTCCCAAAAATATAAAAATAAAAAATAATCTTGAATGGGAAATCGTAAAAAAATTAAATGAAGACCAGAATAGACTTGTAGAAAAAATAATATCAGCCCTTAAAATAAAACTTCAAGAAAATCCTATATTCATATTTCTATCGGAGAAACAAATTATAGCAGAAGATAACAAAATANTAGGAGAAAAAATAAAAATCTATACTCAAAATCAAAACATTAACACACATTCCCAGCCAATTGAAAATATAATAAGAGAATATTCAAAATGTCTCAATATAAAATTAGGAAATAATGATACCATACTGCTGATATCTTCTGAGGGTGAGAATGAAGAAAACAAAAATTCCCAAAACGATGAATATGTATTTATCCCAAATTCGCTAAAAATAGAAATAGAAAGAGGGAGCTATGCAAGAATATTCAAAGTATGTATTGATGAAGCAAAGATATGGAACATTTCATCAACCGATATATTAGTTAGAGAAAATTCCAAGTTAGAACTATTTTCATTTGAACAAACAGGGGAAAAAACGAGATTCTTTGAAAGAACAAAAATCTCAATAGATAAGGAATCAGAAATTAAAGAAGCAAATATATGGAGTGGAGATGGTAAAGGATACTTAATTAAAGATATCATACTTGATGGAGAAGAAAGTTCAGCGTATGATTACCATATAATTTCCTCTAATAACTCAAAGAATCTGGAAGTAATACACAATATGGAACATAAAGGTGAAAAAACAAAAGGTGAAGTTATGGTAAGAATATTGGCAAGAGACAAATCACAAACGATTTTTTTACAAAATGCTAAAATAGATAGTCAAGCAAAATGGTCTGATTCTTTCATAGAAGGCAAGGCAATTAACCTCTCTGATGAAGCAAAAGTTTTTCTCACTCCATCCATGTATATAGATACGAATATAGTAAGTGCGAAACATTCGGCATCGGTTGCAAAAGTAGGAGAAAATGAACTCTTCTATCTCACATCAAGGGGAATGGAACCTCATTTAGCAGAAAAAATAATAATAGAAGGTTTTTTCTACGAAGTAGCTACAAAGATGCAAGATATAGCAGATATAGAAAATATTATTCCCAAACTCCTCTACCACCACCAAGTTCTTTAGCTTTAAGAAGCCTTTTATCTGCAAGCTTTATTATTTCCTCATAAGAGGAAGGAGCCTCATCAACCATAGCAAATCCCCAGCTTACATAACTACCATCTTCAACTAAGGTTTTTATCTCCTCAGATAAAGAAAACCGCGTAGAAATTCTCTTCACAACATTTATAGCGTTATCTNTATCTATTTCGTCAAGAAGCAGGATAAATTCATCTCCGCCAAANCTAGCTGCAATATCATATTTCCTTATATTATTTTTAATCACGGAAGCAAAAGTTTTTAATATCTCATCTCCAACTACATGCCCCAAAGCATCATTTATTTTCTTAAATTTATCTATATCAAATATTACAACAGCATAGCTCTTCCCTGTCCTTTTAAATTTCGCAAAGTTCTGCTCAAGGCGCGACATAAAATATCTCCTATTGTAAATACCAGTAAGAGGGTCCGTTACGGCCTTTAATTCTATTTCTTCCTCCTTCTCTATCCTCCTCAAAACAGATTCAACAAACTTCGAAACTATAAAAATAAAATTTCTTTCTATCTCAGAAGAATTACCGAAAATAACAATAAATCCATAGTACTTTCCATTTTTTGAGAGAGGGAAAGAGATATATTTATTAGCAGAATCTTCAAATTTACCGTATACTATCTGGCTTATAAAAGGTTCAATCACTTCTTTCCCCTTCAATATTTCAGGCTGATCGCCTTCCATCATGACGACGGAAACAGATTTACTCGGGAAGACATATTCAAGAAAATTTCCGACCTCAACGAGAAACCTCTTTTTATCTGATTCAGAAAGTGAATATCTTGCAAAATTCGTCAAGTATATAAGAAAGTTGTTCATCGTTTTTATTCTATCTACCTCATCCTGCAATCTTGAAAATAAAAGAGAAAAAAAATTATAAATCTTCCTTGAACGCCCAGGAAAATCCTGTGAGGATATATTTAAAGATACGATACTTTCATACTCCTTAATTCTCCTTTCGAGGAAATCAATAGCTCTATCCAATTCATCAAATCCTTTGATATATGAACTGAATATAACATACAAGAGAAACGCAAACAAAGAAAGTAAAAGTAAAACATAAATAATATTAGCCTCAGCGATAAGACTTAATAAAACAAAATATACTATAAAAACAAAAGATGCAAGCAAATAAGCTAATGTTTTTCTTTCGACAAATCTTGGGACAAAAAAAATAATGGCTCCAAAGAATATGGTCAGAAAAATTTTTATAACATATTCCATACACAATAATTATAATAACAAACCCGATAAAATCATATAGTATGATATAAATCTTCTTATGATAAAATTCTATTAAAAGGTTGCTGAATAATCCGCCCCAAAATAAAAGCAAAAAGGAATATACAAAGATTTATGTAGACTTATGATAGACTTTCAAATAGTAGATAGTAACACCAAATAGAAAAACAAATAAAACCAATTGAGGAATTATTGTTTGTAAAGTTGGGAAAATACCAAAAAAGTCAAAAGAAGGTATCTTTATGAAAGTTATGGGTATTATACCTGCTTCTTGGAACTCAGCGATAGCTTTGCCCAAAAGAGCAACCGCTACAAGGTTTAACATAATATTAGTTATAACAAAAAATATGCGGGGTTTAAGTTTTATTCTCAAAAAGTAAATCAGAAAAGCCACAACAAAAAGAGCAGATAAACCAAAAATAATTCCGTAAAACATAGCGAGAACGTCACCAAGAGCTCTGAGAAAAAGAGCAGTTTCTCCTGNTTCTCTTGCAACAGCAAAAAAAGATAATAAGAACAAAGATGTATAGTTTCTCAAATTTGCATAACTTTTAGTTCTCTCAATAAACTGCCTTATTTTCTCCTGACGTGAATTTTCAAGGAGCCAAAAGCTTACATAAAGTATAACTAAAACAGCTACCAATGTCAAAAGTCCTTCCATAAACTCAGGATTAATCAGAACAACTCTGCCCAAAATAATCCATAGCAAAATCCCAAAAACAATTCCTAATACAGTACCAAGATAAACTGGAAATTTACTTGCACGAGTAATAGAAACTATTCCCAAAATAGCAGAAATTATCAAAATAGCTTCAAAACCCTCTCTAAATACAATAACAAAAGCAGAAAAAGACTTACCTATCTCTTTACCTTTTATCTTATCTACATTTGACAAAATTTCGTACAAATCCATTTTAGCTTCATCAAACTTTCCTTCGGTTATTTTTGCNTGAGCAGATCTATAAAGTAATTCAATTTTTTTGACTGCTGCNAAATCTCTGACTGCAATTTTACTTTCCACACCCTCAAAAATAAAATAAGCTAAATCTAATGTGTTTTTTGCTTCNGAGATTTTACCTTGTTCAACAAGTTGTATAACATTTTTCACCCCCGAAGAAAAAACAGATAATTCGTCAAGATTGAAAACAGACAATCTCAATCTTTTCGCAAGGTCAAAACCAAATCTATCTTCAAGCTCATAATTTGAAGCAGATGAAAGCAAAGAAAGTAAAGAAAAATCATCAAAATCAAAATCATCTTCTTTTTTTATTAGTTCNTTCCTATCTTTTACCTCTTCCTGAAAAATATATCTCATAGCAGATACGAAAAAAGAGAGAGACCACCTCTCTTTGTCACTCATATCAAAAGCCATCATACGAGTTCCATCAATACCAAATTTCGTTATTGTGAAAACTTTAACAGGAGATATATGTGGAGATGTAAGCGGCGAAGGAGGCGGGGAGTCTTGAAATTGCACCTTATATCCCTCCCCTCTTTCACCATGACAAGAAGCACAATTAAGTTTATAGATTTTTTCGCCAAGCTTGAAGTTAGGTATAAAATTAGATTTTAATCCTCCCTTTTTCAAAGCAAAATTACTAACCTCATTAGCAAGTTCTCTTACTAATTTTACATCCTCCTTATTTTCTATTGCACTACAAAGCCTGTAAGATAAGGTTTCAATCTCTGTTCCCTGAGCCAAAGAAATAATTTCTGAGCAAAAATCTTTCATCTCAGAATATTCAAAATCTGAAATTACTTTACCATCGATTACTGCATTCTCATAGTCAGACGAGATATAATTTGAAAGCATAAATAATCTGGCAGAATCATTGACTTTATCCGAGAACCCCGTATGCACCAAAAAGGCTAAAAAAATGAGAGAAAAAAGAGAATGTATATGTATATTGATAATGATTTTCATTTTCACTATAATATTTATTTCTGATAAAATAATGAGGAAAAAAACAGGAAAACTTAAAAAGTTTATGCCTTTTAAGCAATCAAGAAGTGATGACACAAATTACTCCAAGAACGAAGGCTTA